>SKSH01000131.1 GCA_007118075.1 Halobacteriales archaeon | reverse complement strand
CGTCGTACGATGAATCGCTCGAGCCAGCAACTGATTCGACCTCGAAGGTGACATCGACATCTTCCTGTGTACCGTTGTTCGTCACCAGGAGTACCTTGTCGAGACGGGTGAACGCCTGGAGATTGAAGCCTGGGGCGTTGTCGAAATCCAAGCCGATCATGTCGCCCTCGGCTGCGAGATCGTCGCGGATCTGCAAGCCGAGGAAGGCATCGTCGTCGCTCGCCGTCTCGAGCGTGAGTGTCCGCTCTGCTTCAACCGTCGTGAACGCACCCGTCGCGATGAGTGCGCCCCCGCCAGCGGCTGTTGCTCCGATTCCGACCAGGAATGTGCGTCTACTGACCATGAGAGATACCAGGAACCGTACCCCCATTGTATTGTTTCGCTTGAATTCGGCGGGCTACAGCGGCTCAGATGGATGCCGGTGCTTGAATGATGTCGATATATCGAGGGAATCGGACAGGTTTTCGTTCAGGGTGAGCCTATATCTGGCTGTTCATCCTATGGTATGTATTACAATTGGTTCAAGGTCACCCTGAAACGCGTTCAAGACCGGTGAGACAAAGGTCCCTACGTGACTGTATTAGACCATGAAGCTCTCACGACGTGCCATGGTCATCGGTCTCGGTGGTATCGTCGCCGGTGGCGGTGCTCTGGTGGCGACCGGAGCGTTCGACACCGTCGAAGCTGAGCGAACCTTCGAGGTGGAGGTTGCTGGCGACCAAGCTGCCTTGCTCGGTCTCGAAGTTTACAATGAGGTCATCGCGGGGTACGAGGAGGGTGGTGCCGGTGACAATGACATCATCTTCTTCGCCCTCGATGATGACGAGGTCGAGGAATCAGCGATCAACGAGAACGCCACCACCGAGTTCTATGCGGTGTTCACGATCACGAACAACGGCTCTCAGGACGATGTGCTGGTCACCGTCGACACTGGCATCGCCGATGGGGTGACCTTCATGGTCCGTGAGAACCCATTCCGCGAGCCAAGCGGCGTGACGAACAGCGACATCGTCAACGAGGACATCGATCTCGAGGAGGATGACGGTGTCGAGCTCGATCCCGGCCAGACGGTCAGCGTCGATCTCGAGATCGACACGACCCAGGCTGGTGGTTACGTCGAGCCATCGAACGGCCCATACGACTTCACCCTCGAGGCCAGGTCGCCAGACGCACAATAAGTCTAGTTACGTGAGCAGGCTATCCAAGCTCATTCTTCAATCGACGTTTCGGTCCGATCGACTGCATCCCCGACGTCTCAGAGTGGATAACACGTCAGCGGTCAAAATAGCAGTCCCCAGCACTAACAGCTCTCGATGACGTCGCCGGTGACCTCGGCCTGACCGATCGTATTGAGGTTGAAATTCGTACCAGCACAATGGTAGAGATCTCCGTCGATGATCGAGTTTCCACGGAGTGTAACGTTGATGTCCTGGTCTGCCTCGATATGGACATCTGCCTCGACATCAGAGGTACCGGTGATTTCGAGGACGACATTCCCCCCTGCACTGAGGTGGATACCCTCAGCACCAGGGGTCACCGTCCCATTCGCCACCTCCATGTTGATACTCTGGCCAGCCTCGACATCGATGTGACCGCCGACCGCGGTCGTCCCTCGCATTGCCACGTTGGCGTTCGTCCCGGCCCTGATACAGAGATCACCCCAGATATCTGAGGTACCCCGATCGTCGTAGGTGACGTCGTTCTCGGCGATGAGCAATACCGCCCCCTCGACGACCGGTGTCCCAGCAGCGAAATCGTACCACAGGTTCGTCCCGGATTCGGCACGGAGGAATCCCTCGATGACGGCGTTACCACCGAGGTCGATGGTGGTATCCCACGGCTCGTCCATGGCGACGTGACCGGGTTTGACATCCTCGCCGCGCATGACCAGCGGACTATCGGCCTCGATATCAGCCGCGGCATCGGCGATATCTGCACACTTGAGCGGATCGAACACCGGCACGGCACACTCGACGGTGACCGTCCTCGGTGCATCGATGTTCAGTCGCTCATGGTCGTCGACGATGATCCGCAGCGTGACCTCAGCGATACCGGTCACCCCGTTGCAATCGAGCGTCCCCGTGACAGTTGCACTATCTCCGACCTCGAGTCCGATCGGTACGTCGAGGTCGTCAAAGGTGGCCGTCGGGGCGTTGGTGATGAACACCTGTATATCCTGAAACGGGCTCGCCGCGTTGTTGGTCAGTTCGACGATATCGACCGTCTCGCCCGTCTGGCCGGTGATTGGGTCTGGGAACGCCATACCAAGCAGCGCTTCGCTGTCATCGCCGGTGCCGACAGAGAATCGACGATCGCCGATGACAGCGTCGAACGCCCCCGTCTGCTGGAGTCCGACAAGCGCGAGCCCACCGGCGCCGAGGAGACCGATGGCCTGGCGTCTGCTGATGCCATCGGAGGTATCGCCGCGGGTGCGCTTTCGTTTACGGGCCATGTCGAGTGGTTTCGATCTGGTTAACGTACGTTTCTCCGCCTGTATGAACCTTCCCTCGACAGCTGCGGGTGGTCGATTGGGTAGCGGGGTAGGTGGGTAACGCGTACACGCGCGTCTATACTGTTCCTAGGCTCTGCCTACCCTTTGTATTGATGAGCCTGAAACACAGGTACGGCGAGTGAGCCGGGCACTACGGTGGTTTGTCGAGTTGATCGAGCCTGTAGCGTCGGTTCTGGGCGACCTGGGCGATGGATGAGCCGAGGAAAAGCAGTAGCATGAGGAACGCCCAACCGATCGTCGGGACGGTATCGGTCGGGACGAACCCAAGCCAGACACCGAGGAGGACGAGTCCGGAGATGAGCGACAGTCCGAGGTAGTAGACCCCCCACGGGATCGATTTGGCCGGGACGATGTCGAGGTAGATGTCGAGCTCCTGTGCGTCATCGCTCAGCGAGATCTGATCGCGTTCATACGAGATCAAGCCGGACTCGGCGAGACGATCGAGATGGGTCTGTTGCAACGAGGTGTACACCCGCTTTCGTTCTGATGAGGTGAGCTCGGTGACGGGTTTGTCCTGCTCCCAGGCGGCGACCTGCTCGGCGAGATCAGACAGCGACACCGGGTTCTCATGCAGCTTGCAGTAATGGATGACATAGCGCCGGCGATGGTTGCTGAGGATGTCGAAGACCTCATCCTTCTCCGGAGCTTCGTACTTGTGTTGCTGCGTTAGTGACATCGTAATGGGGTGGTCAACCACGGGGGTGTCGCCCTCGCTCCGTGGTTCATGGTGATTCCATTCACGCGACGATTATATAGGTGTCTGTCATCGCCCCCAGTGGTGTCATACGCTCGACAGGCAGGGTGTGAGT
>SKSH01000202.1 GCA_007118075.1 Halobacteriales archaeon | reverse complement strand
CTCGAAGCGGACACGTTCATGGGGCCGGTCATCGACGACCAGCAGGTCGAGAAGTTCCACAAGTACAACGAGCTCGCCCGCACCGAGGGTGCCAACGTGCTCGTCGACCGGGCAGCGCCGGAATC
This sequence comes from Halobacteriales archaeon, assembly GCA_007118075.1. Taxonomy (GTDB): domain Archaea; phylum Halobacteriota; class Halobacteria; order Halobacteriales; family SKSH01; genus CAZXER01. The sequence goes on along the minus strand of SKSH01000202.1, from coordinate 12,121 downwards.
TGGTGAGATCCCTGATGGATTCGAAGATGGCCATTGGGTCGGACCGTTCGTCTACGAGATCGACTATGATCCCGACCTTCGTTGTATCAAGGAGGAGGTCTTCGGCCCACACGTCGCCCTTCTCGAGTACGACGGCGGCATCGAACGGGCCGTCGAGATCCACAACGATGTCCAGTATGGACTCGCTGGGGCGATCATCAGCGAGGACTACCGGCAGATCAACTACTTCCGCGACTACGCTGAGATCGGCCTGATGTACGCCAATCTTCCGAGTATCGGTGCCGAGGTGCAACTCCCATTCGGTGGGGTGAAGAAATCGGGCAAGGGTGCACCGAGCGCCAGGGAGGTCATCGAGACGGTGACCGAGCGGGTGGCCTTCACGCTGAACAACTCGAAGGACATCAAGATGGCACAGGGTCTCTCAGCAGATCTCAAGACTGACGACTGAGATCCGCTCGTCGATCCTCGAGGACAGGGAACTCTTCCCTGATTTGTCCAACCGCATCGAGCGGTGCGGTGCCGATACCCGTCCCTGGTTTATCATCAAGCTCGACGACCGGTTCACCCCATGGATCGATCAGACATGACCGTCCACAGAGCTCGGTCCCGTCGATCTCACCGACACCGTTCGAAGCGGCGAGGAACACCTGGTTCTCAAGCGCACGGACACGACAGAGTAGCGACCAATGAGCTGCCCGTGGGGTCGGCCACGCACTGGGGATGGCAAGATGCGTGACCCCTGCATCGACGTAAGCTCGAAACAGCTCCGGGAACCTGAGATCGTAACACGTGGAAAGGCCAAACGTGTACCCGTCGAGGTCACCGATCCCGAGTCGATCACCGGGGACCATCCGTGTGGCCTCTTCCGATTGGTAGCCGAAGAGGTGGATCTTGCGATAGTGGGTCACGATGACACCGTCACGATCGACGAGTACGGTGGTGTTGGCGATACCACGATTCGCCGGTGTGTCGACCGCTTCGGTGGCAGCGAGGTCCTCAACGAAGGAGCCAGCCACGACGGCGATGTCGTGTTCCTCGGCCATCTCGCTCGCCATCGAGAGTGTCGGGCCGTGAAACGGTTCAGCCGCCTCCTCCCAAGCGTCGAACGCAAAGTAGCCGACAGTGAATAGCTCTGGAAGGACGATCAGCTCGGCATTCTCGGCTGCCGCCTCGGCGATGACCGATCTGGCCTTGGCGCGATTGGCCTCCGGTTGCCCCGGGGTCGACTGCCACTGGGCGACAGCGATGTTCATGGATGAACTGTGACGCGGTGCTCCTTCACGGTGTCGACCGGTGCAGTCGCTTGGTCTGGTTGGTCACAACCGGAAACGACACCGCCTACGCCTTCGAGATTCGCCAGGTGGTCGATCTCGATCGGCTCCACTGCTCAATCTCGATCTCGTCCTCCTCGTCAACCGTCTCCGACAACCGAGCCAGTCGGGTACCCACTTGGTTGGCGGTGAGGCCGACCGCCTCGGCGATGTGACGCGAGCGCACGTATGCCTCGCCAGTGGAGACGAGATCACGGAGGTGCGTGAGGATTCGACGATCCTCCTCGCTAAGGTCACTCATGTGCGTTAGAAGACGTCTGCTTCGGGTTTAAGTTTGCGGTTGCTAAAATCGCATTAGCCTCACCCTGGGTAGGCGTGCAGTGCCCAGATAGCGACGATTCCAGTGATCACGGCGATCGCGAAGCCAGCTGCCGCGAGGTCACCGAGTGCGCCGACGATCATCGCTACCCCACCGATTCCAGCCAGGAGCACCATCGCGATCGCGATGCCGGTCCCCATATCGCCACTGGTCGAACCGTATGCGGTCATCGTCTCGGCGATACGACAGAGGGGACAATAAGTCCGCGGCATTGCAAGCGCTCATTCGACACGCATCATGCGATGCTCATGTCGACCGACCCTGACCCGTATCCACCCCTTGAGCTCCTCATCAAGCTCTGGATCATCGGTGTCGACCCGCAATACATCGAGGGCTTCGAGCTTCTTTCGAGAGGAGATGATCATGAGGTCACATCGTTTGATAACCTCGGGTGAGAGCTGTTGGGTCCCGCGGCCGAGGATGAACCCCTGGCCACCGATCGGGGAGACGATGATCGTCGCCGGTGGTTCGATCACCTCAAGCAGGGTTGCCTCGTCTGCATCGAGGGAGATGACTGCATCATCGCGCCAGACGTCGATCCCAAGGGGTGATCCCTCGAAACCGAGCTCGTGTTTGAGCTCCATGAGGGTACTCCCGGCTCCGAGGATGTAGGTGGTCTCAGGATCCACCTCGGCGGCGACCCCCGCCGTGACAGAGCCGATATCGCCCCTTGAGAGCTGCTTACCGGATTGGATGTCGGGTCCGATTGGTACCTCGAGTACATCCAATAGTTTGGCCTGAACAGATCCCCCTCGGTACGCCTCCTCATCGATATCCATCACCTCGCGTGTCTCGACGCGGTCGAATGTCGCGGCAAGCCGGGCAGCGTTCTCCGGGGTGGTGGCGAAGACCGAGGAGAACATCTTCACTCCGGCGGGGATGCCAAGCATCGGTGGAGGATCCTCGGCGGTCTCGAGGGACGCGGCGATGTCGGCTGCCGTTCCATCGCCACCGACGAACATGATCAGATCTACCCCCGCCTTGAGGAATGCATTCACCGCCGTTGCCGTATCGGCTGCGGCGGTCTCACCGCTGGGATTGGAGACGATGATGGGGTCGAATCCGGCCGCTGCGGCCTCGGCGGCACCCATCGGATGCCCGGCCACGTACAGCTCGGTATCGGGGGCGATCTCGATGAGTTCATCGAGTGCACGTTTGGCTCGTGCTGGTGCGCGGGGCTTCGCCCCACGTGCTCTGGCCTCCTCGACCATCCCGTCGGTTCCCTTCAGCCCGACACGGCCACCCATCCCGGCGATTGGATTGACCACGAGTCCGATGCGTCGGCGGTTTCCGTCGGTTGCCACATTCGATGCTTATCGAGCTGGATTAAGGTACGTACCGATTCGTCCCGTTAAGTCTATGGGGGAAACCGGGAAACCTTCGGGCACGCATGGTTGACCACGCAGCCGTCCTTCTCGATACCGCGCTTCCGCTCACGACCGTCAGTGCCGTCGTGTTGGGTGTGTCGCTCTTACTCGCAGGTGCGTGGTTGTACTACTTCCTCCGCTAGGCGAGCTCGAGTCGGTCTCGAAGCCACGCAGCAGCGGTCTCTACCTCGTCTTCGTCACGCCCGAGCAGGCGCACTCGGACCGTTCTCCCCGGATAGCTCCCGATGGAGAGGTCGAAGCGTTCCAGTGCTTCGGTGAGGATCGGAGCGATCTCCCGCTCGGGTTGGGCGACCTCGATGATGGCCTCGTGGATCGGGAGCCCAGCGAAGGTATCTGCGATGCGGCCGAACATGGCCTCCATCTCCTCGGGAATTCCAGGGAGCACGTAGACGTTCTCGATGATTGCTCCAGGGGCGAGGCCGACCTCGTTGGGGATGAACCCAGCACCAGTCGGGAGGTCGAGCGTGCCCGGTGCGAGGTCTGCTACACTGTACTTGGTCTCACGGTCGATCCAGGCTGCCGCCTCCTGGTGCTCGACGAGTTCGACCTCGAACGCGAGGGCGATCGCTGCCATGGTCCGATCGTCATGGGTCGGCCCGAGACCGCCGGTCGTGATGACCGCATCGGCTCGTTCACTGGCGGCGACCACGACCGAGGCGATCTCCTCGACATCATCGGGGACGACCGTTGTCCGACTGACACGCGCGCCTCGCTCAGAGAGCTCTCGACCGAGCCAGGCGGCGTTCGAGTTGATGGTCCACCCCCGGAGGAGTTCATCCCCGATGGTGACGAGTTCGATGTTCATGATCGTCCGGCGGTTCCTTCGTCTCACGTGACCAGGGGTACCCACTTAACTCCACGTCGCCGTGGGTCAGTCATCCAATAGTTCACCAGCGAGTCGTCGTCGGCGCTCGGCGAGTTGTCGGATTTGCCGACGGTAATAGAGTGTCCCACCGATACCGATACCGATGCCACCGATGATCATACCATAGAACAGATAGTGGTCTCGAGACAGGTAGAACTGGATATAGATGTCGCTACTGGTCGCTTCCCAGGTGAGCACCTGCCGACCATCGGTGCGGTCCGAATCGTCGTTTGATGGGCGTACATTGCTCAAGAAGAAGTTACCCACCCGGTGATTTTCGGGGAGCTCGATGGTGTACGATCCCTCGACCAGGCCAGGGATGATCGCCTCCTTCGATCCCGCTGGGGCGGTGAACGCGAGGGTACCGTTGCCATCAGGGACCTCGACCGTCGTCGTACTTCTGCTTTGGCTGATCTCGAGGTCGCTTCCAGTGAGTTCGGTCCCGTTGGGATACTGGAATCTGACTGCCTCGATATCGACCGCACGATCTCGATAGTATGACCTCTGTGAGAGCTCGAAGGTGGTCTCCCCATCGAGATCGTACACGGCGGCGTAGGACCCGACATCGACGGTGACGTGGACATCCGTATCGGCATCCCACGTATACTCGCCATCTGCATCTAGCACCTCATCGGATGGGCTGCTATCGGCGAACGGGCCGATACAGCCGGCCAGGGCGATCGCCACGATGACCACAGCGGTGGCGACAGTCCGACGACGCTTCATGGGATGACGGCGGCAAGCTCACCTGGGACGTACGGACCGATGTTCGCGATGATGCCCGGTGGATCGGTACCCTCCTCGAGGATGACCGACTGCTCGAGGAGCCCAAGGCGTTCGATGGTCTGGACGTCCTCTGCGTGACCGGCACGGTTGAGCGTTGCCCGCAACTGCCCACGGGTGATACTGTTGGCATTGACCCGACCAGGACCTCGTTGCCACCCGTAGAGGCGGTCGAGCTCTGCCGCCGAGAGGGTGGGTGTCTCGCCGTATTCGATCTCGACGGGGAGATTCCTGACGAGACCGAAGCGAGTGGCGATCTGCTCGGGCGATCCGGCCCCGAGATCGAGCTCACCAGCCTCGATGAGGACCGGTTCGCCGACCGCCACCGTGAAGCCCTCATCGGACCAGTCGGTGAGGATCCCACGATAGGTCTCTCCGTCCTCGAGGTGCCCAGGTAGCTCACCCCACTCGGCAGCCAGGAGGTTGTGTGCGGCGATTGCATCCTCACCCTCGAGGGTGACGCTGGGAAAGCCATCCCGCCTGATGCCCACCTCGTATTCGATCGTAAGTTCTCCGAGTTGGTCCCTGAGGATGGCCTCAAGCGACTGTCGTGCCCGGGCATGCTGTCCACCGTACACCTTTGTTGCCAGGATGACCATTACTGCAGCTCTTCTGGCGTTGGTGGGAGCTCTTCATCGAGCTCACCGATACGACGATCCATCGTCTGGACGAGGCGCTGGTTTTCGAGGGCGTCAAGTTTCGTATCGCACTCGGGACATTCGAATCCGAACTCCATCGCCTCGGAGAATTCGAATCTGATCGAACACTGATCGCAGAGGTAGAATTCGTGGGTAAGCTCGTACTCCCTTCGCTCCTTGAGTGCTACCCTGAGCCGGCGCATCTCCGCCTCAAGGTTTTCCGGGATTGATTCGTACTCAAACGTCCAGAGATAGGTGAGCCATCCGGAGTCCTCATCACGAAGCCGGCGGTACTGCGCGAGGTCGTTCTCATAGAGGATGAACAACGCCCGCCTGACGGTGTTCAGCTCGAGATCGAGCTGCTCGGCGAGCTCTTCATCGGTGACCTCGCCATCGTGCGGGGCTGCTGCGACGGGCATGCCCTGTGGACCGACGAGCTCGTGGAGGTACTTCTGAATGACCGGGTCCGCGAGCAACTCCTCAAAAGCCATTGCCCAGGTGTATTGGCGACGGGTCAATAAGGCTTTCCCGCCGCGCCTGGTGGCCGATCATCACCTGTTCACTCCTCTGTCGTTGGTTCAACCTGTTTGCCGCGTTCGCTCGGGATGACGGTGACGTCACCGTCGGTGAAGGTGGTCTCGAGCGCTCGACCATCGCTCAATCGGTCGAGGAACACCGCCAATGCAGCGATCTCTGAGTGTGGTTGGTTGGTAACCGCGACGTTCCAGTCAGCTAGCTCGTAGAGCTCTGCGGGTACCTTCCCGGCACCGACGGCGACGAGGAGTGGCTCGCTGGTAGGTGCGTGGTGGATGTCCTCGACGACAGTCTGTACGGGTTCACCGTACATCGTGAGGTGGACGATCGTCCCCTCCTGCTCGCGGAGCCATCGGATGGGGTTTCCCACTGCGGTCACCTCGAATGGACCGCCAAATCGCTGTGTGATATCATCGACGGTCTCGACCGCCTGGGATGCCGTCTCGGGGATGATGGCATGGTCTGCACCGAACGCTCTGGCGACGAGCGCTACGTGTGTCGTGGTTCGCTCGTCTCGACCGGGACGGTGGCCGAGTCTGACAACGGTAGTGTCGGCACTCCCGAACATGTTCACTGCCGATGGCAACGTGGACCGCCTCCCTCGGTGTTTCGATTCTACTTGGGCAACCGTTCGAACAAATTCGAATATATTTCGTTCAATTTCGAAGAATTTTATCAATACTGTTTTATCAACGCTGACCGATGGATATTTCCATGCGGGCGTATGTGTCACCGATTGGGTACGATAGCTCCCGTGTCACCCGAACGGTGATCAGTAACGGGTTGGATACAGACGATTGGATCATCTTACTTCGGCCGGCGATCGAGATGGATGACAATCGGGCGACACAGGCCATCCGGGATGTCCGGCAGATGCTCTCACAGGTCGAACCAGATACCTCGATCACCATCGAGGAGATCCCACATGACGATTATGAGGCAGCGGTGACACGGATATGTGAGATACTTGATGCATTCGATGGTGAGCTCATCTTGAACCTGAGCGGCGGCCCACGGGATATCCTATTGGCACTCTCGACTGCTGCCTTCGTGTATCATGACAGTATCGCGGAGTATCTCAGTTACAGCGATATCGACGGTGAGGTACGATCGCTGCCGATCCCGAACCTCGTGGTCGACACACCATCCGCAAGCTTTCGGACACTCGAGGTGATCGAGGACTTCGGGCGGCCCGTCTCCATTTCAGAGCTGACCGAGGCACGGGAGATCGCCAAGTCGACGATCACCCGGCATCTCCAGCAGCTCGAGAGTCGCAAGTTGGTCGATACGTGGCAGGAGGGAAAGGCCAAGTTCACCGACATCACGTTCACCGGGCGCTTGATGGTCCGGACCAAGGCAGATACTAACCGCTAAGCAAAACGACTTTCCCTCGACTCAGTCTCGTTGTCAGCATGGGACATACCGGACGTCGGATCTTGATCACCGGTGGTGCCGGTCACATCGGATCACATCTCGCTGCAGCACTGGCTGACGAGGCTGAGGTTATCGTCTTAGACGATCTCTCGAGTGGATCGTCCGATCGGGTGCCCACCGGAGTCAGCTTCCACGAGGTGGATGTATCCGATGTGGCGGCATCGGCGACGTATTATGAGGACGTCGACCTCGTCTACCATCTCGCCGTGGCCGAAAAGGACGTGGCCGCTGGGGCACGCGAGCAGTTTCGAGCCAATGTCGACGTGACCTTCGGCGTCCTCGATGCTGCCATGGAGGCAGGCGTCGAACGGCTCATCTTCACCTCTTCGTCGACCGTCTATGGGGAGCAGGCACCTCGACCAACACCCGAATCCTATGGTCCGTTGGCACCGATCTCACCGTATGGTGCGGCGAAGGTGGCCGAGGAGGCGATCCTCTCTACAGCCGTCGAACGGGCAGGGATGTCGGTGAGCATCGCCCGGTTGGCGAACGTGGTCGGGCCGGTGTTCGACGGATCGGTCACCCCGGATTTCGTCGAGAAGCTCACCGCTGATCCGACCGAGCTGGAGATTCTCGGGGATGGGCGACAGGAGAAGTCGTTCATCCATGCAAGCGACGTTGCCACCGCGTTGCAGACGATCGCCGAGGCGGCACCCGATGGCTTTGAGGTCTATAACGTCGGGACCACCTCAGCGCTCTCAGTCCGCGAACTGGCTACCATCGTCGCTGACATCCTTGGGGTCGACCCTGCGTACAGCTACACCGGTGGTGATCGGGGCTGGACCGGTGACGTCCCTCGGATGTGCCTCGATGTCTCCAGGCTCGAGGCACTCGGATGGCAGCCGATCAATGACTGCGAAGGCGCCATCAGACTGGCGGCAGAGCAACTAGGCGAGCAGGTCGAACTCCCCGAATAAAAGCCCTTTTCGGTCCGGCCACCGGATGGGTCGGTATGTCCGACGAAACTCCAGATGGCGATGAGGACGAACGAGAGGTGCCATCGTTCCAGGAACGACTCGAAGAAGCCCGAGCCAACGAGGGTGAGGGGATGGACGATCCATTCGCCAGCGGTGGTGGGAATCCGTTTGCCCAGATGATGGGTGGGATGATGGGCGGTGGTCTTGGCGGTGATCTCCGTGGTGAACAGCGCGAGACGGCCGTCGCCAGAGAGCTCACCCAGCTCCGTGAGGATATCCAAGATTTGACTGCCGAGGTTGCCAGGGTAGCAGACGCGCTTGAGGACGAGTAGGCCCTACTCACCGATTTTCGAGGACCGACGCGTACACGTCTGTTAACGCATCGATCGATAGATCAAGTCCGAGCGATTCTCGCTGATCGAGACAACTGCTCTTGAGCGAATCGCTAGACACTATCGCCTTGGTGAGTTGCTCGGTGAAATGGTCGATGTCGTCTGGTCGGTACCGGTAGCCGGTCTCACCGGCCGTGATCGTCTCAGCAAGTGCACCGTCGTCGATGCCGACTACCGGGGTTCCACAGACGATCGATTCGAGTGCTACCAGTCCTTGTGTCTCCACCGGGCTGGGGAAGGCAAACACATCGAGGACAGAGTAGAACTCTGGGAGTTCGTCTCGCTCGAGGAAGCCAAGACAGTGCAGGTCCACATCGAGCTCGTTGGCGAGGCGCTCGACAGCATCGGTGGCCGGTCCTTCACCGCTCAACACCACCGACCAGTCCTCAGGCCCCTTGGCGACTGCCTCGATGATCTCATGGAGCCGTTTCTCATAGCCGTGGCGGCCGGTGTACCCGATGAGTGGGCCTGCTGGAAGGTCATAGCGCTCGCGGAAGGCGGACGAATCGACCCGTTCGAATCGGTTGAGGTCAACGCCATTTGGAACTACCGCGACCGGTACGGTGATCCCAAGCTCTTCCTCGAGGTAGGTCGCCGCGGTCTCGGTTGGGGCGGTGACCACATCTGCATGCTCAAGGAACCACCGTTCGTATCGCTGTGAGATAGAGCTCAGCTGACCGTTGAGCCGATTGCTCGGCGAGAGGTACTGGGTGTACTCCCCACAGGGGGTGTGAAATGAGGCGACGAGCGGTTGCTCGTCGCGACGGACCTGCCGGAGTGCAGCAAGTCCAAGGGAGAACGGGGTGTGTGCATGCACGATATCGTGCTCATCGAACTCAGCTGGCAGTGTCGGTAGCCCGAGACGATATCCCTCATAGAACGGGAACGGGAGGCTCCCGACGGGAAACTCATCGTCAGCGGGTTGGTACCCGTTGGCGTTGGGGAAGACGATGGACATCTTCCTGCCGTTCGACTGCCACCGATTGCGCCAGGTATTGACCGTATAGCTCACACCGTTGATGGTGGGTAAGTAGGTATCAGTAAATGCGCATACCCGGCAGTCCATTACTGTGCACGGTAGACGTCAGGCTGTTAAAAACCGATGATTTGCAGGCACCGAGGTGTGCTTAGCGCCCCTCGATGAGCGGCCGGTACTGTCCGATCATCGTGTCAGCGACGACCTCTAGGCGGTGTGATTTGGCCGTCTCACTCGCGGCTTTACCGATGCTGGTGGCTAACTCGTGATCGTTCGCAAGCTGCTCGATCGCATCGACGAATGCCGACTCCTCGCTGGCTAAGATCGCATCGGTTCCGTCAGTCACAAACTCCTTGAAGACCGGAAGGTCCCGGAGGATAACCGGTACTTCGCAGGCCATCGCCTCGAGTACAGCGATCCCTTGGTTCTCCTCACGACTCGGTAAGAGGAAGATATCGGCCGCAGCGAGGGCACCTCGTCTATCGTCCACCCAGCCGGTGAAGGTGACGTTCGGTGGTGGATCGTTCACCAGGCGCTTGACCGTCTTACTTGCGGTCACGCCGGATTCGTATGGGCCGAACCAGACGAACTCGATGTCAGGGAGTGCCTCGGCGATCGCACAGAAGGTATCGACCCCCTTGCGCTGGAAGACGTTACCTAAACAGCACACGGCCGTACCCTCGATCTCATAGCGCTCTCGGTATGGTTCACGGAGCGCCTCGTAGCCACTGAGACCAGCAAGATCAACTCCGTTGGTGCTGACGGTGATCGGCGCGGTGACCGGATAGTCCTCCAGCCGTTCTCTGGTATGATCACTCGGCACCACCACGAGGTCTGCGTGGCTGTACCATCGCTTGAGGTACCAGCCAAGCGGATAGGCGAGTTGGTTCGATCCTCGAAAGCTTCCACGGAAGTCCTCTCGTGTCACATGTGCATGGCAGACCAGGGGGATGTCATGTCGTCGTGCCAGTAGCGAGAGGGCGATCGATCGTGGCCCGAAGAGGTGTGTGTGGATCAGGTCGATCTCTGACTCGTGTCGAGACAACAACCCTCGGATGAGTTCACCAGCCGCAGGGGGATCGACCAGCTCGAGCTTTGCTACACCTTCGAGTGCCTTGCGATGCTGTCGAAACGCGGTGTAGATCCCCGAGCGCTCGAGCCGATTCGGTAGATCGAGATGGACGAGGATGCGCACTGGGGACGACCAGCGTCTGTTGAAACATAACACTTCCGACATGAACGGCCGGTGTCGACCGATGAGGCAAGGTTAAACACCACTGAGTGAACTACGATGTTCCATGAGTGATGGGTACGATCCAGCAGAGGTGCACGAGCTCGAGGTGAGCCTTTGGGTTGGCAAGCGTGGACTCGATCCAGCAGCTGAGGAACTGAACGCACAGCTTGAACATCACGAGCTCGTGAAGGCGAAGTTCCTCCGATCGGCACAGGGTGACGGGAGTATCGAGGAGCTGGCGGTGGAACTGGCAGGGATGGCTGGTGCCTCGATCGTCGAGACACGCGGCCATACGGCTGTATTCAGTCCATGACGGTCTTCGATGAATGGCTGGCCGATGTGGTCCCCGAGGGGATCGCGGGTACCCTCGGTTCGATTATCATGTTTTTCATCGCGTTATTCGTGGCGTGGATCGTTGCCAAGGCGATCATCCTTCCTGGTATCGATCGATTGCTCACGTCTCGTGACCTCGATGTCCATGCGAAGCGACCGCTTCGCAAGCTCACGTGGTTCCTCGTCATCTTCGGGTCGATCACCCTGGCGATCGCCGTTGCCGGCTGGGCTGAGGCACTTCGCTCTCTCACAACGATCGCCGCTGCAGGTACCCTTGCGATCGGATTCGCGCTACAGAACGTCATCAAGAACTTCGTTGCTGGCATCTTCATCTACATCGAACGGCCCTTCAAGATCGGCGACTGGATCGAGTGGAACGATCAGGTGGGTATCGTCGAGGATATCTCACTGCGCGTGACACGCGTACGAACGTTCAACAACGAGCTGCTGACGGTGGCAAACAGCGTTCTGACCGACAACGTCGTCAAGAATGTCTATGCCAAGGATCGGCTTCGATTGACCTTCGTCTTCGGTATCAGCTACAACGACGACATCAAGGCTGCGACCGAGGCAATCATCGAAGTCGCCGAATCACATCCAGCGATCCTCGATGATCCTGCACCCTCGGTGCGGGTCACCGAATTGGCCGATTCTTCGGTTGGGTTGCAAGGCCGAATTTGGGTGGCCGATCCACGGACGTCTGATCCGATCAATGTCCGCTCTGAGTTCGTCCAACAGGTCAAGGAACGCTTCGACGAGGAGGGCATCGAGATCCCGTTCCCACAACGCGACCTCTCCGGTGGTGTCGATATTGGTGGCGAGGTGGCAACTAGGACCGACTAACGACTTGTACCTTCGATCGATCTGTTGCGATCAGACTAATCGACGTCATTCGCTCTTCCTCATACCGGACTAGGCAGATTCGATACCCTATCTTTTTCATCAAAGCGCACGTTCTGTTATTTCTTGATTACTAT
>SKSH01000206.1 GCA_007118075.1 Halobacteriales archaeon | reverse complement strand
CCGTATCACCGATCTCGACGATCCGACCCCCGTAGCACACCGCAATTCGATCGCACGTCTCGGCGACGACAGACATATCGTGGGTGATCAAGATCATGGCGCTCCCAATGTCCTCTTGCATATCTTTGATGGTCTGTAGGATGCGATCTTGGATGACAACATCCAATGCTGTGGTCGGTTCATCCGCGAGGATGAGTCTCGGTTCCAACGACAGCGCGAGGGCAACCATCGCCCGCTGAGCCATCCCTCCAGAGAACTGATGGGGATATTCATCCACCCGGTCAGGATCAATCCCAAGCTGCTCGAAGAGTAGCCGTGCACGGTCTTTTGCTTCTGCCTTCGATGTCTCAGGCCGATGGACTCGAATCACCTCGATAATCTGATCCCCGACGGTGTACACTGGATCGAACCCGTTCATCGCGTTCTGTGGGATCATCGAGATCTCAGTCCACCGAATTTGGCGGTTCATCTCCTTGATCGTCAACTCGGTGAGATCGATCCCATCGAATACGATCGATCCATCCACGATGTGTCCGTTGTCAGGTAGTAATCGCAGGATTGATCGGGCGATAGTGGTTTTTCCGCTCCCACTCTCACCGACCAACCCAAGGGTCTCACCAGCTTCGAGGCTGAATGAGACATCATCTGTTGCGTGAACCTGACCGCCATCGTCCTCGGTGTAGTACGTCTTCAGATTGGATACGTTTAGTAAGGTCATTCTCTGTGTCTCAGTTCGGGGTTGACTATCATCTCTAAGGTGCGGCCAATGAAAAACACTGACATCACGAACATCATGATCATAATGCCAGGTGGGAACACCCACCACCATGCCTGCCTGATGGCATCCTGCGTGAACGCGGTGTGGATCATCCCACCCCAAGAGACCATCCCAGGTGGACCGAAGCCGAGGAACGAAAGGCTCGCTTCGGCGATCACCGCATGACCGACTGCGAACGCAGCGTACAGGAACGCCAGTGGCAGCACGTTCGGCAGAATATGGATATACATAATCCGGAGCCTATCGGCTCCAATCGCGTGTGCGCTCTCTACGTATGGCCGATTCTTGTGACTCAGTACTTGCGATCGGATGACCCTGGCGGTCGATCGCCAGAGGATGATGACGATCGCGAAGATGATCCAGAACAAGCTCTGGCCCATGATCGCCACGAGCACGATCGCGAACGGGAGAAACGGCAGGCCGTAGACGATGTCGGTGATCCGCATCAGGATATCGTCGACCCATCCACCGAGGTAGGCGGCGGTAAGCCCGACATTCGTACCGATGAACACGGCCATGAAAGCGGCGAGGCTTCCGACAATCAAAGACGCCCGAGCCCCGACGATCACCTGCGATAGTACATCGCGACCGAGGTGGGTCGTTCCAAGCAGATGTTCAGAAGAGGGTCCCTCAAGGCGCATCAGTGACCCATCATCAAAGCGGTGTCGCTCACTGGGATCGTACGGAGCGAGTTCGAACGGCTGAAGGTAGATCGTGAAATCGAGCAACGTGACACTGATCGGTTTCGAGAAGATCCCCAGGAAGATGATGAATCCCAACATCAACAGCCCCGCCTGGCCGATGCGGTCGCCTGAGAAGACGCTGAACTTGCCAGCGATGTAGGAATACGCATCGCTGAATCCAGCTGCGAGTCGTGCTTGGTGTGATACTGATTCAGTGCTCATTTCAATCGTACTCCACCCGTGGGTCAAGGTAGACGTAGGCGAGGTCCGCGACGAAATTCATGAAGATCACGATCGATCCCATGATGAAGAACATCGCCATCATCAGCGGGAAGTCACGTCGCGTCACCGATTGAACAATCGCCCGGCCCATTCCATCCCAGTTGAAGACCGTCTCGATGATGACCGAGCCTCCCATGGCTGCCCCAACCACGATGGCGACAACCGTCACCACCGGGAGGATGGAGTTTCGGGCAGCATGGTGATAGAGGATGCGTCGCTCAGGCAATCCTTCTGCCTTCTTGATCTCGATGTAGTCCTCATCGAGGACATCCAACATCGTGTTGCGCATGAGCAACGCTGGAGTCGCGGTGAAGTAGATGGCCCCAGTCAACATCGGGAGGATAAGGTGTCTGACGAAGTCGGTGTTGAGATAGTACATCAGCCCCAGCTCCATCGCTTCCCCGACCGACCGCATCCCTGCCGATGGGAACCATCCAAGCTGGAACGAGAACACCGTAAGGAGGATGATCCCGATCCAGAACTCCGGCGACGAGCGGGCGATAAGTACCCCGACGATGCCGGCCTTCTCAAAGCGCGATCCTCGCCACCAGCCCATCATCGCCCCACCGAGGATACCGATCGTATAGGCGATCAGTAGGGCCGAGCCCATCAAGAACAATGTGTTCAGTACCTTGTCCCAGATGATCTCGATCGTAGGCCGGCGATAGATGATCGAATCCCCGAAATCACCCCTGAGCAGTTGTGCCATGTAATCGAAGTACTGGATGTACAGTGGATCGTTGAAACCCAGCTCCTCGATACGTTGCTGTCTTGCCTCCTCGGAGATACCCTCGAGGACGAACAACGCGGTCGGATCACCTGGCATCAACCGGAATAGCACGAACAGGAGTGTCAGGAAGACGAAGTAGGTGACGAACAACTGACCGATCCGTCTGATGACATAGTTCCTCAGTCCCATAGTCCAGTGAACCCTCTATGATAACCCGGTCTTCGATGGTCAACGGTCAATGCGTCTCCTGCTATGTTCACGGATACTGATTGTTGATCTGTTCGGGGTGCGTTTCCTATCTATCCATCGAGGAACATCTGTGGATCGTGCTCTTCGGTGTAGTGGAGACGGCCATCATCATCCCAGCCGTATCCGTTGTTAGCAAGTTCCTGCTCAGCTGCATCGAGGTCGAAATGGAACTGCTCGACATCGGGGTTGTGCCAGAACTCGTTGACCTCCGCGATCGGCGAGTGCGTCACCGTCCCGACACCACCGAGCATGTCGTCGACATAGACTTGCTTTGGGACACAGTACGATAGCGCGCGTCGAAGATGGACGTCCTGCATGACCTCATTTCGCATGTTATATGCGAACTTGAAGAACGCAATCGTTGGGGCGAACACGTTCGTGATTTCAGGGTCATCCTCCATGCGATTCTGTGCGGTTACCGATGGTGTGGCACCGATCATGTCGATCGAATCCTCCTCGAGCATGCCGACAAGGGTAGAGGTATCTGCACCAGGTACCCGGATGATCCGATCAACCTGTGGTGGTGAGAAGTGATCCTCGAAGGCGTCCAGCCGTAACTCGACCTCGAGATCCCACTGGTTGAACTTGTACGGACCACTGCCGGTCGCGGTCTCCTCGTCGTCGATACTGACCTCTACCGGATCTTCGACATCCTGCCAGATATGTTGTGGCCAGATGTAGATCTGTGCGAGCACGTTCGCAACGAACGGTGCGAATGCCTGGGTGAGATGGAAGGTAACCTCGTGGTCACCGGTGACGTTGACCTCCTCGACCTGTGCCATCCGGTCGCCATACGTGACCGAATGCTCACCGAAGTACTCGAATGACCAGGCGACATCCTCGGCGGTGACCGGTTCACCGTCGTGGAACGTCATGCCTTCACGGATCGGGACGACGACGGTCTCCCCGTCGTCCTCGAATGTCGGGTCGTCAGCCGCGGCCCATGGTTCTGGAATACCCTCGTCGGTAACCCGGTAGAGACGGTCGAACAGGAGACGAACCCACTGCCGGTCAGGTGTTGCCATATCCTGCATCGGACTGAGCGAGGTGATCTCCGTTGGATATCCGAATCGAAGGGTGTCTCGATCCCCGAGTGGTGTTGCCTCGATCAGGTTCCAAAACGAGTTCAGCCCCTCACCCATCGTCGGCACGATGTTCTCGAAGTTATCGTGCCGGTAGGCGTGCATGTCATCCTCATTGGCGATGTAGGTACGTGGTTGGTCTCGGGCCAGGATCTCCTGTGCCTGGTGGACAAGCTGCTGGCGCTCATCCATGTCGACCGAGACGAACTGCTGGTCGGCTATATCGTTGTACTCAGGGTTGTTGTACCCTGGTGAATTCCGACCACCTGGACCGATGTTGGACTCGGAACCATGGTGCAGGTCATGGATGAAGGTATGCGGATCGATCCGCTCTGGTGTACCCCCCCAGCCGATGACGTTGATATCGAAGTTGTGCTCGACCAACGCAATTTCGACCTGGGTTCCGAAGTCGAACTGTTGTCGGTCGATTTCGAAACCGACCGCCTCGAAGTTGTTAGCAGCCTCAAGTGAAAGCTCGTGGCGCTCTGCGTTTGACCCCTCCGTCGGCATCACAAACCGAAGTTCAGGTACCGGTTCTGTGAGCTCTGGCTCATCATCTGGAGGTGTATCCTCCGGTTCTCCGTCATCATCATCCCCCGTTTCGATGCACCCGGCGGTCGATAATCCCAATCCGGTAACCCCTGCGGCCCCGGTAGCTTTGAGCAATCGACGTCGGGATGTGTCAAGGTTTCCCATACGGACATTCATAATGGGAATTGCCATTGAGATAAATACTCTGGTTGCATCGTCATTAAAAACGCAAGACGCATCGCCTAGCGAACGAGCAATCATTGGTTAGCAGGCCACTGCCGTCGAGAGCCTTTTCAACTGTAGACCCGTCCTCAACCAAGTGGAGATTCTGATCTACCACGCGGGGGAAGATGACCCGGATAAGTGCACTGCTCGCCGACTCGAGCAGTTCTCCTTGGCCGAGCTCCACCGATCGATGTCGGCAATCCCGTTCGGGCTCGTCCTCAATCCATTCGCCGAGCAGGCGCTCTCTCCTGCCGATGCGGATACCAAGCGTCTCGTCGCCCTCGATTGTTCTTGGGAACGAGCAGAAACGGCTCGCTTTGAGATGTCGGGTGTTCATCGAGCTCTCCCGTTCCTCGTCGCTGCGAATCCGGTGAACTACGGTCGACCGTTTCGATTAACGACGGTTGAAGCACTCACCGCGGCGTTGATCATTCTCGGCCACCCCGACGAGGCCGACGCACTCCTCGAGCCGTTTCGATGGGGGGAGACATTCCTCACGCTCAACGAGGAACCGCTTCGTCGATACGCCGAGTGCGCCGACTCGACCGAGGTTGTCGCCGTCCAGGATGACTACTTAGAGGACCCGGACCAGCACGCTTAATTATGGCCGACTGATACGAGTGGCCACGATGGCACGATTTCGCGAGGCAGAGGACCGGCTGCTCGACAAGCAGATCTGTATGCGATGTAACGCCCGCAATCCACAGCGTGCAGATCGTTGCCGTAAGTGTGGCTACGGGAAACTCCGGCCGAAGGCGGTAGAGGCTCGCAGCGCCTGAGCTACCGACACTGTTGAGAGCAATTCGTCCCCTTCCTCACCACTTCGATACCCAGTATCGACTCCGGATACAGCAGTCTCGAACCTCGTCATTTGCGTAGATTCAACTCATTCAGGATACTTCGGTTCTCGCCGACTGGCACGCTTGTACGCCCGATTAATGACAGCAAAGACATCTCCAGTATACACCTCACCGTGACCGGGATACATCGCTTGTACCGACGTGGGGATCGTCTCGATCATCCGATCGATGGATTCGAGTAGTATCTCCCGGTCTGCACCGGGGATGTCGGTGCGACCGAAGCTTCCATCGTCGAATGCGCCGTCATTGTAGACCACTATATCACCGCTGAACAACCATCGATCATCGTAGTAGACTACATGGTCATCGGCATGGCCTGGGCTATGCAGGACGGTCATCGTCGTATCGCCGAGTTGGATCTGATCCCCGTCTGCTACCTCGTGGGTACGTGATTCGAGTTCACCATAAGCATAGATCGCCGGTGAGAATCGGTCAATCACCTGATCGAGCTGCTCGATGTGATCATGATGGCTATGCGTGAGATAGACCGCATCGAGCCGATCGACCTGTTCTGCAATGGCATCGCCGATCCATGACGGGGTGCCGACATCGACGAGGGCGGTGGTCTCACCCTCGACCAAGTAGGCGTTCGCGGTGAACCGGGTTGCGCCCTCGGTGATGGTGATTGGTTCCATGGAAAGGGCATCCCGCCCGAGGTACAAGAACGTACGGTGAGACCCGTAGCCATTTACTTACACGGTTCAAATGGTCGAATATGGGATTCGGCAGTTACGACGAATCCGAGCAAGAACGCCAGGAGATCGACGCAGAGGAGCTGACGAGCGACGTCTCCGAGCGAACCGAGGCATCCGATCACGATGGCGACGTGGAGTTCGAAATCGGCGCATCACCGGATCAGCTGCTTGATCGGCTCCAGGAGATCAAAGACACCACGGAGGAATGAAACCTGGGTCGCGGGCGCTCGGCATCGCAGAGTCGTACACTGGCGAATCGAGCACGCTAGCCGGAATCGTACAGACAGCTGCGGGACGTCTCGATGGTATCGTCTTCGGGAGTTGCACCGTCGGTGGGACTGACGTGACCCAGTCGATCATCGACCTCGTTCACCGGCTCGATCGAGAGGACATCCGGGTTGTCCTTGTCGCTGGCGTTGCACTCGCCTGGTACAATATCGTCGACATGGACGAGCTCGCGAAGGCGATCGACCCACCGGTCATCGCGGTCACCTTCGAGGAGAGTGAGGGCCTCTCCGCAGCGATCGATGCTGCATTCGAAGGTGACGATCGCGACGATCGCCTCGCCAGATACCGGTCACTCCCTAAACGCACCGCTGTCGAGATAGCGGGACAATCTATGTTCATCAGAACCACCAGTACAGGAACCGGTCGAGCCAGCGAACTCGTCGACGCGTACACCCCAGTTGGGAACAACCGACCGGAACCGCTCAGAGTGGCGAAGCTCGCCGCTAGAGCGGTCGATGAGGTGTACTCCTGATGGTGGCCGATCCGGATGTCGAAACCTGTACGAAGTG
Organism: Halobacteriales archaeon; assembly: GCA_007118075.1. Lineage (GTDB taxonomy): Archaea > Halobacteriota > Halobacteria > Halobacteriales > SKSH01 > CAZXER01. Next base: position 5,343 of record SKSH01000206.1, on the reverse strand, counting down.
CCCGGAACTTGTTGCTTGCCGAACGAAGATCGTCAACGGTCGCGGTGACCCATCGGCAAATTTGGCGTTGGTCGGTGAGGCACCAGGCCGATTCGAGGACGAAACCGGAGTCCCGTTCGTGGGGCGAAGCGGTGAACTGCTCGATGAAGCGTTGGTTGACCTCGGTGTCGATCCAGCAATGGTCAGGATCACCAACTGCGTCCGCTGTCGCCCACCTGATAACCGGAATCCGCGGGTTGGAGAGCGACAAAACTGTAGAGGACACCTGGACACTGAACTCGAAGCAATCGATCCCTCGGTGGTCCTCACCCTTGGAAGGGTACCCACACAGGAGCTACTCGGGGAACCGATCACGGTCACAGAACATGTCGGTGAGGTCAGAGAACTCCCCATCGCTGGATCGACCCGACAGTTGGTCATCGGCTTACACCCAGCGGCCACCTTGTACGATCGGACGAAGCGACCGGCATTCGAGGAGGCACTCACCCGCGCGATCGAGTTGGCCGGATTGTACTAGACGAGATCTCTGACCTCGGTATACCAGAGTTCGTGATGGTCGAAACCGTCAATCCTGGCAGCGATGATGACGGCCAACTCATGCCAACAGCGCTCAGATGGATCGTCCCGATCGAGATTGTAGCGTGCATCGAGACAATCGCATCGCTCGCCCTCGACGATGTACTCATCGGAGTGGCCGACGACCACGATGAAATCGAGGTACTGTTTGATCCGCTGCTCTTCGACCGCCTCGAGTGCGCGCCGTCCACGGTCGCCATGAATATCGACAATCTGCCGCTCAATCTCTGGCGTTAGCTCACCGTGCTCGGCTACCGCGTCGACCCATGCCTCGAAATCATCCATGATGGCCGAAGGTCCGCCGCAGGTTCGCGGTGGTGGCACAAAACCAGTTCGGTGGCCGTGGGAGGCGACCGCAGGTACTTTCCTCGCGTGACTCACCAAGAAGGACATGGAGATCCGAGAGGGTGGTCGGACGTTCATCGTCCCCGATGAGGATGATCCAGCGTTCTTCAATCCGGCGATGGAGCTCAACCGCGATATCACGGTCGCGGTCTTGCGAGCGGCGAGCGGCGAGCTCGTTACCGAGACGGAGCCCACGTACCTCGATGCGATGGCTGCCTCAGGAATCCGTGGTGCCAGGGCTGGTATCGAGGGGTACACAGTCACCTGTTGTGATCGAAGCGAGGCTGCGTTGACGTATGCCCGAGAGAATCTCGAACGCCACGATCTCGATGGAACGGTGGTGCAAGCTGACACCCGCTGCCACCTCCTTGGTACCCGTTACACCGTGGTGGATATCGACCCCTTCGGGTCACCAATGCCATTCATCGATGCCGCAGTGAGCCAAACCAACGATCTGTTATGTGTGACCGCCACCGACACGGCTCCGCTCTGTGGGGCGCATCGCCCAGCCGGGATCAGGCGGTATTCGAGCGTTCCGAGCATCACCGAAGACCATCCCGAGATCGGGCTTCGAACGCTTATCGGGGCGATCGCCAGGCATGCAGCGATCCATGATGTCGCCGTTGAACCGATTCTCAGCCACACCACCCGCCACTACCACCGTACCTATCTTGCGATCTCAGAAGGGGCGACGCTTGCAGATGCAGTCATCGAGCAGGTCGGGTTCATGGAGCGGTGTGAGACCTGTGGCTGGCGGGATGAACGCCTCGGGCTCGCCCCATCACTTCGAGCATGTTGTCCCACCTGCGACGGTACGGTCACTCGCATCGGTCCCCTGTGGCTCGGACCGTACCGCGATCGAGAATTCACGCAATCGGTCGAAAATACCATCGATGAGAACATGGGGACGGCGACGAAGTCCAGACGGTTGCTCGACCGTCTCGCCGATGAAGCTGAGATCGCTGGACACCATGATCACCACGAGATCTGCGATCGACTCGAACTTCCTGCAGGACCGATGGACGAGGTTCTCAACGGCCTCCAAGCAGCAGGATTCACCGCAACGAGGACCCACTTCAGTGGGATCACGTTCAAAACGGATGCCCCGATTGAACACATCGAGGCGATCGTTTCGGACAGCGCTTAACTCATCAGCAACCCTTCGTCCACACGTGGTACCACTCAGCGAGTTCGTCGAGCGTGGGAAAATTATATACGAGACGATCACGCGAACGGAATTGACTCTCATCGCCGGAGCACTCGCTTTCTTTGGTCTCCTCTCGGTCGTGCCGCTCGCCGTCGTCATCGTTGGTCTCGCTGCGGCCTTCGGCGGGAGTGCGATCATTGAACCTATCGTCCAAGCATTCGATCATCTCATCACCGATGAGGCGGTCGAGATCATCAGGACAGGCCTCGATGCCGAAGCCGGGCGTTCAGGTGCCACACTCGCAGGGATAATCTTCACAATATTGGCGTCGACGCGGGTGTTCCGAGCGATGGACCGGGCGTTCAACACCATCTACGGTGAACCAGGAAGCTCGACGATCATCGACAGTGCGGTCAACGCTGGAGCGGTCTTGCTCGCACTGGTTGGCGTCGGGTTACTCGTCGGGGTCGTCCTTTTCATACTCAACCAGGTCGGTGCCATAGTGCCGATAGCTATCATCCCGTTCCTGGTCGTCCCTCTCTTAGCCCTCCTTTTGTTCCCGATGTACTCGTTGTTCCCGCCAGGACCACCTCGTCTCCTCACTGCCATCCCGGGGGCGATCATCGCCGCAATCGGGATCACGGTTGCAACCGCCGGGCTCCAGCTCTATATCGAGATCGCCGCTCCCTTCGCAGTGTACGGCGTGCTGGCAGGGGTATTCGTCGTGATGCTCTGGCTATACATCCTGGCTATCATGCTCCTCCTTGGGGCTGTGGTCAACGCGACGAACCTCGGGGCACACCGGCAGCTACATGTCGACAGGATAGCATAGTTCTGACCGACCCCATGGAGGAGTTCGATCCGGAATCCGCGCCCGGTGAAGGAGCTCATCAGACTGGTGAGGCCGCCACACCAGGAGAGCCCTACATCGATGCGCAACGCTATCACGAGCTCCGTGAGGCATTTGAGCACCTCGAGGACGACATCGAAGATCGAACGGTGCACCGTGAGGAGATCGAGGATGAGCTCAAACGGTATGTCAGGTGGCGCCAGCGCCGAGGGTACGCTCGCAACTGGGGACCGTACCTAGTGATGATCTACGGCGTCATCCTCACCCTCGGTGCCTTCAATTATCTTGAAGGAGGATGGGCCGTAGCAGCCATGCTCATCATCTGGCTTTCGACACTCGGTTTGTACGTCTTCATGCTTGTGACCGGGGCCACATTCGGTATCATCAGTTATCCAATCGCGAAGCTCAGGGACCGACGCTGACGGATCAGAAGGTCTCGAGGTACTTCTCGATCTCCCAGTCGGTGACGTAGGTTCGGTACTCGGCGTAATCCTTCCGCCGCGCCTGGATGAACTTCTCGGAGACGTGTGAGCCAAGGGCCTCAAGGATGACTGGATCTGCCTCGAGGGCATCGACCGCTGCATCGAGTGATCCTGGGAGCATCTCGATCCCGTATGCCTTGCGTGTCTCCTCGTCGAACTCGTAGATGTCCTCGCGCACCGGATCGCCGGGGTCCGTCTTGTTCTCAATACCATCGAGACCGGCTTTGAGAATCGCTGCGTATGCGAGGTAGGGGTTGCACGAGGGATCTGGACTGCGGATCTCGAACCTGGCGCTCGTCCCGGCCGCATCTGGCACCCGAATCAGTGCCGACCGGTTCACGTCAGACCAGGCGATGTATACCGGTGCTTCATAGCCAGGGACCAACCGCTTGTATGAGTTGATCGTTGGATTGGCCACTGCGGTGATGGCCGGGGCGTGTTGGAGGACGCCACCCATGAAATGATACGCCGTCTCAGATAGATTGAACTCGTCTTCGTCATCGGCGAATGCGTTCTCACCGTCGGCAAAAAGACTCACATGAGAGTGCATCCCAGAACCGTTGATCGCCGAGATCGGCTTCGGCATGAATGTGGCGTGCAACCCATGCTGTTCGGCGACGGCGCGGACGACGGCGCGGAACGTCGTGATGTCGTCGGCCGATCGCAGTGCGTCGGCGTACTTGAAGTTGATCTCGTGTTGTCCATCTGCGACCTCGTGATGGCTCGCCTCCACTTCAAAGCCCATCGACTCCAAGGCGAAGATGATCTCTCTGCGGACGTCCGTCGCCAGGTCCTTCGGGGCGAGGTCGAAATACCCGCCCGTGTCGTGCGGCTTGGTCGTGGGGTCACCGTTCTCGTCTTTCTCGAAGAGGAAGAACTCCGGTTCGGTGCCGAAATACGACTCGTATCCGGCTGCTTCGACCTCGGCGATGGCGGACTTTAGCACTTGGCGTGGTCCACCCTCAAAAGGGGTCCCATCGATGTTGACGACATCGCAGATGATCCGGGCACTGGCGACCCCATTGCTTCGCCATGGCAGAATGGAAAACGTGGCTGGATCGGGCTCGAGGCGCATGTCGGACTCTTGAATCCGGACAAAACCCTCGATGCTTGACCCGTCAAACCAGATACCGTCATCGAACGCTTTCTCCATCTGGCGTGCCGGGACGGAGACGCTCTTGACCGTTCCGGTGATATCGGTAAACTGTAACCTGACGAATTTGACGTTCTCCGACTCGATGGTCTCGAACACACGGTCGATGTCCTCCTTGGCCGGACCCGCTGAAATTGATGATTTTGTTTCAGGCATGTACTAGCTCATCTGGTACGTTTCCATCAAGTATTATAACGATATCGTTGAAAGAATGGATACTTTTTAAAGTAAAATTGGACATTCGTAAAATGTTAATATCGGCCAAGCATTGATATGCATGATGACCTACGAGCACCTCGGACACAAGCTCGTCAATGCGTTGGGTGAGGATGGAAGAGCAAGTCTTCGGGGCCTCGCCGATGAACTGGGAGTCTCGGTCACAACCGTCTCGAATCACCTCGAGGAACTCGAAAAGAGCGGGGTAATCACCGGATATGGTCCAGACATCGATTATGATGCCCTCGGATACGATGTCACCGCCATCTTGCAGCTGAAGGTTGAGGGGGGAGCCATCTCGGAGATCTCTGCCGAATTGGAGAACGAGAGCCAGATGTTGAGCGTCTATGAGGTGACCGGTGACTTCGACATCATCGCCATCGGCAAATACATCGATACCGACGACATGAATCATCAGATCAAGGATCTACTCGGACATCCTGCCATCTTCGAAACCAACACGAGCATTGTGCTCAACATCATTAGTGAGGGTGACCGTCTCGAGCTCCCGATTCCACCGGAAACTGTGTGAATCTTGGTTTCGAACGTGGAGGCAGAATCCTCCAAATCCTTG
>SKSH01000140.1 GCA_007118075.1 Halobacteriales archaeon | reverse complement strand
TCATCCCGTCGATCCGTGAGCTCAGACCATTCGTCGAACTGTTGGCCAGATCAGCCACTGGCCAGCATATGAGTCGTTATCTGACGATGCTCACCCCGCCGGTAGACACGCCGATTGCTGACTTTGAAAACGCCCCAGACATACCACTATCCGCGGCTCACGAGGCCCGTGAGTTCCACCTCGTCCTCATCGATAACGGCCGTACGCAGATGCGCAACGACCCCCTGCTTGAGGAGGTGCTTTATTGCATCCGGTGTTCGGCCTGTCTCAATTCCTGTGCCAATTTCCAACACGTCGGTGGACACGCTTTCGGGGGTGAGACTTACACCGGTGGAATCGGGACCGGTTGGGAGGCTGGGGTGGAGAGTCTCGACTCTGCAGCAGGGTTCAACGATCTTTGCACGGGCTGTACTCGGTGTGTCGATCAGTGCCCGGTGAAGATCGACATTCCATGGGTAAACACGGCGATTCGGAGTCGAGTGAACGAAGCTGCAGATTCGCCCACCCTTGACTTCGTCTACGATGGCTTGCTTCCAGATACCGAGGACACACCACCCCCGGTTCGTTCGCGCTTTGTTGCGAACTTCGAACAGCTAGCCAGGCTGGGATCGGCAACTGCTCCGGTCTCAAATTGGATAATGAATCGAGGGATGACAAGATGGCTCTTAGACCGCATGTTCGGCATCGATCGTCGCCGGCCACTGCCATCCTTCTCGAGGCAGACGTTTCGTGAACAGGTGCTCGAGCGAACTGTTGGCATTGAACGTTGTGATGTGGTGTTGTTTGCAGATACCTATTCGAACTATTCCCTAATCGACCGTGGGATTGCCTCCTTTGAACTACTCGATGCACTTGGTCTCTCAGTCACGGTTCCAGCGATTCACTCGACCGGAAGGGAACCGTTCTCCCAGGGGATGATTGCAACCGCAAGAACACAGGCAGAAACGGTCGCTGATGAGCTAATGCCTGCGGTCGAAGATGGTAAACCAATCATCTTCATCGAGCCATCCGATCTCGCGATGGTGCGCCGTGATTACGCCCGCTTACTTCCTGAACAACCACACAGATCCCTTGCACGCCAGTCGGTAGGTATCTTCGAGTTCCTCCACCGATTGGACGATGAACTGGTAGATTCGAACATCGAAGTCCGTGACGACCTTCAGTCCGTGTTCTATCACGGCCACTGCCAGGAACGGACGCTCGGAATGGATGCATCGACGGTCGATCTCCTCGAGTCGCTAGGATTGGAGATCACCACGTCGTCGGTCGAATGTTGTGGAATGGCTGGGTCCTTCGGGTACAAATCGGAATACTACGAGCTCAGTCGTGATATCGGCGAGGACCTTGCAAGCCAGGTACGAACGGCTGAGCGCGAGACCGTCACTGCCAGTGGTACTTCGTGTCAGGAACAGCTCGGTCATCTTGGTGTCGGTGACGTTATGCATCCCGTAGAATTGCTCCGGCCACGAGGGTGACCGCAGCGACCGCACCACCAGACAGTATTCCCCAGAGCTATGTGGTACCGTCTATCATGCTCCACCATGGAGCAGATTCCAGAGGAGTACCATGATCTGTTCACGGAATCAGCGCATGCGGTGCTCGCAACGGTGCTGCCCGATGGAACACCGCACCCAACGGTGGTCTGGATCGATATGGACCGCGACGGATACGTACTGGTGAACACGCAGCGTGGTCGACAGAAGGTAAGAAACGTCGAACGGGTACCAAGGGTCGGCATTACCGTGATCGATCCCGATGATCCTTATCGGTATGTCACCGTTCTCGGCGAGGTCGACGCGTTCGTCGAGGAGGGTGCCCGTGAGCATATCGGAGAACTGGGGCTCAGGTATAAGGGAGTCGAGAACTTCGAGGATCGTTTCCCCGAGGATCCCGCCAGGGTTATCTTACGCATTCGACCTGACCGGGTCATCCCCGTCCAAGCCTGAGAGTAGGGAGCTGTCTTCCAAGGTACAGTTCCAACCCTGTCTGTTTCAGAAATCTTACTCTCCAATCAAAACGAGTTGCTCCAGCGTGAGCTCATCGATGAATTCATTCCATAGATGCGTGATTCACCAAGACTGCTCGGCCAATCCAATGTTCGATTTTGTATAGGAAGGGATCTCGTCATGGTCACCAATCCCGTCGTCTGTGAGCCAGAAGCCAACAGTGATCTCAGACCGAGCGGTGCCTCCTTCGACTTGGCAATAGGTGCGGAATGGTGAGACAGATATCGCCTGTATTGGTTCGAACGGTCTTACTGGTCAGGATTGAGACGTCACTGGCTTCGATACCGATCTCTTCGTGTATCACACGCTGGATGATCGATCTGATGACCTCCGTCTCCTTTGGAGGTGCTTCTACGTTTCCTCCGGAACGTGAGTGCACGCCCAGTGTACTCATCCGATTTGGCACGCTTGCTGAGGACATTCCTCCTTCTCATCGAGGACCACTTCTTGAACGTTCACGAAGAATAGGAGGATGGTGAGGTCGCTGAGCTCATCACCCAGAGTGGTTCGACAACGATTCTTCCATCAGTTGTGGAAGTCGCTCGATGTGTGCGTACTGAACGACCTCCTTGCCGAGACGTTGGACCCGATCGGCAACCGCTGGGTCGGTGATTTCACCCTCCTCGATGGCGCTGTTGGCATTGGGGATCGCCACCTCCGTCGGTAGTACCCATGCATTGATGTGGCGACAGACGTTCCTAAGATGCTCTAGACACTTTGTCGGGAATCGCCCTCCGGCGATTGCAATCATCCCGACCGATTTCCCCCTAAATTCATCGCGGCCGCTGTAGTCGAGGGCCGCTTTCAGTGGCGAGGAGTACGATCCGTGATATACTGGTGTCCCAAGGATGATCCCATCCGCTGCATCGAGCGCTGCTCGCAACTCGGGTGCATCTCCTGCATCCTTCCCATCCAACCCGTACTGGGGAAGCGCGTAGTCTCGAAGGTCTATCAACTGTGTCGTAGCACCGATTGCAGCCGACGCTTCGAGTGCCTCCTCGAGTGCGATTCTAGTCCGACTTTCATCTCGCAAACTCCCACAGACTGCCACAACGTGTGTCTCACTGTACATGAACGTACTTACCAACTAGTCCCGGGTAGCGATGAGTTAAGCTCTTGCTGAAGGAGAATACGGTAACTGTCCAATGACGTGACCATCAATCTAACTTGGCCGATCGGATGTAGGAAGGTCCAGTTGATGACATAGCCGGCACATCACTTTCACCGACGAGTAGTCATCCTGTCACTGAGATGACTCCTCCTCACCAGCTGCTTGTGTTGGTGGGCATTTTTTCGATGAGATAATCCTTGATTCCAGGAAGAACAGAGAACCGCATCGCATACGGGTCGACGTACCCCGGTAGCTCCGCTCGGAGACTGTATCGGTTGGGCTCATGTAGTGACTCCAATCGTTGATGAAACTAAGTAAGTTAGTCAGAGGTAGCGATTGTCTGATCTCGAAGCTGTTTGAGACTATCTTGCCATCTAGGTGAGTAGTATTCGTTCGATGCTCCCGAGTCTTCTTCGAGTTCGGGATAGACGTGTTCGAGTACCACTCTCGTTCGATCAGAATACTCCAGCAGTTTGAAATCAATCGTGTCGTGTGCGTCGAAATTCTCTGCGGTCAGGCGTTTGACGGCGAACTGTCGATACGGATCGAATGCAGCGACTGAACCGGTGAGCTCGTACTGTATCTCCTCACCACGATAGCATTCCCTGTATTGCCCACCAACGGTCGGTTCGAACTCGATATCGACCGGATCACATGCACACCACCACCGAGCCACTGCTCCAGGGTTTTCAAGCTGTTCCCAGACTTGACCGATTGATGCGGGAATCTCGATGGTTTGGCAGATTCGGCCCAGCTCAGGGATATCTTGTTGTAGCTGGGGTCCACTATCCATGGCCCATATTGTGCTTGACTAGCTTATAAATCAAACTGGTGTCTCATCCGTCCTCGAACTCGTTTGTTCTTGTGGTCATATCGAGCGTAAATCGTGATCTTATCGGTGCGTCCTCAGTTGTGCTTCCTTCGGTACATCCTGTTGGTACGATTGATATCGTGCCACGACCGTATCGGGTTCGAATTTGATGAACCGCCATCGATCGGGATCGAGTTCGTGAAACACCGGATCACATTCGGCATTGTTCGGTCCGAGGTATCTGGTGAGTTTCCGCTGGAGTTCGACAATCCGTGCGAGATCAGCTTCGAAGTGCGAAAAATCATCCGTCTCTCTGGCTGTCCTCTAGTTGGGATGGGCGTTCGAAGTGGTTTCTGCGAGTAGCTCGACGAGGTCATTTGGGGTCTTTTCATGCCGTTCGTACTGCCTGCGCATCTCACGGATGTTTGCGCGATGGATCTCCTCGAGTTCATCCGGGTCAACCGCGTCAAGCAGTTTTCCAACCCGCTCATGGAGGGGTGACTGAATGGTAGCGGTGGTTTTCGACCGAGCGGGGGTCCCACCTTCTGGCATCATCACCTGTTGGTCCCAATGCAGGACCGAGAGGGCCGCACCGAGGTTGAAGATTTCATTACTTCGTTGGGTGAGTTCTGCATAAGCATCCGTTGTGGAGGACGACATCCATTCGATAACGTAGGCTCGGGAGGCTTGAATGCACCCAGAAATCGTCTTCTGTAACGGAAAAATAACGACCAGATGAGTCTGTTCCATTCAGCGGGCGTTGAGACCACCGCATGAGATGGTCAACCCTTTCACCATGAGCACCCGACGACAGCCCATGGTCAAGGCCACATTACACACGAGCAATGGAACCATCGAAGTCACCCTCTTCGAGGATCGGGCACCTCGAACCGTTGAGAACTTCGTCGGTCTCGCCACCGGCGAGCAGGAGTGGACCCATCCCAAGACCAATGAAGCCATGTCTGGTCAACCGTTGTACGATGATATCCTCTTCCACCGGGTCATTGACGGCTTCATGATCCAGACTGGCGACCCACTCGGGAATGGCCGTGGCGGTCCCGGTTACACCTTCGATGATGAGTTCCACCAGGAGCTCCGTCACGACAAAGCTGGCATCCTCTCGATGGCCAATGCCGGACCGAACACCAACGGCTCACAGTTTTTCATCACCCTCGGACCGACGCCTCATCTCGATGACAAGCACAGCGTATTCGGTGAGGTGGTCGACGGGATGGATGTGGTCGAGACGATCGGTAGCGTCCCGACAGCTGCGCAGGACCGACCGGTCGATGATGTGCTCCTCGAACGTGTCGAGATCCACCAATAAGGAATACCAAACCTAGAGCATTCCGGCAGATGATAGTCGGTCCACCGCCTCAACGAGCAGCTCTTCAGATTGCGTCAATGCAACTCTGACAAAACCTGGACTGAAGAATGCACTGCCAGGTACCGTCCCGACACCAGCCTTTCTGACAGCTTCTTTCGCCCATTGCATATCATCGTCGGCTGCGACCGGCAACATAGCGTAAAAGGCTCCTTCCGGGAGTGGTACCTCAACATCGATGTCAGCACAAGTTTCCACGAAGGCATCGCGACGCCGCTCATACACCTGCATCATTTCCCCGATGTGCTCGTCGACATCGGTGTTGAGTAGTGCCTCCACGCCCGCATGTTGTGAGATGCTTGATGCACATGAGACGGAGTGTACGTGTGCCTTCCCCACCTGCTCAATGATCTCGGATGGGGCCGCGAGGAACCCGAGGCGGTATCCGGTCATACAGAATGCCTTTGAGACACCGTTGATGGTGATGGTTCGTTCGAACATCCCATCATAGGCTGCCAGACTTTGCTGTCCGCCTTCATAGATGAACTCCTTGTATATCTCGTCTGAGATGACGGAGATATCGTGATCTACCGCGATGTCACGAACTCCCCGAAGTGCCTCGTCGGTGAACACCCGGCCGCTCGGATTGCTCGGTGAGTTGACGAGGATCATCGCCGTATCGTTGGTGACTGCCTCGGCGACATCATCGATCGCTGGTTCGAGTCGAAAGTCATACGGCGTCAGGTCTACATGCGAGGATCGACCACCTGCAAGGGTCACCATCGGGTCGTATGAAGACCAGCTTGGGTTGAGCAAGATTACCTCGTCCCCACGTTCGACGAGCGATTGGATGGTCACATACAGTGCGTGCTTCCCACCTGGTGTTGCGATGATGTGCTCAGGATCGTACGCGAGCCGGTGCCGCCGATTCAGGTAGTCGGCTGCAGCCGAGCGAAGGGCTGGAATGCCCTTCGATGCCGTGTATCCTGTCTGTCCCGCATCGAGGGCGTCGTGACTAGCCTCAATGATGTTCTCAGGAACAGGGAAATCAGGTTGTCCGACACCGAGATCGATGACATCAACCCCATCAGCACGCGCCTCGGTGACGAGCTTCGAGATGAGAAAGGGTGCCGCCGGGCCAACCTCGGTGACACGGTCGGCAAATACCGTCATGAATGGCACCCTTGTGAGCGATTTACTGCGACATTCGTTGCGATCTCGCGGTGAATGGTCATGCATCGTTAAAGCGCTGAATCCTGAATATACGTTTCCCTCAACTGTTTAGGTATCGAGTCACTTCGTCCATTGAGATCCTGGTCTTCTCCAATATCTACGGGTGCATATCGGTACCCAGCAGTACCAACATTCGGCTGTTCGGACGTAGTATTTGTACCGGTGACCGATTCCAAGACAGGGATTCTCAGTTATCGAGGGATACCCAGAAGATGCTTTGCCTCACCAAGCTAGGCACCGAGTGTAATGGACACACCCTCGGTAGATGGTGAACGACTCTGGGGTGGTCTCCACGAACTCGGTCGTATCGGTGACCGTGGCGATGGTGCGATGATGCGCGTCACCGGGAGTGACGCCGATCGGCGTGCTCGCGATTATTTCGTCGATCGTCTCGAGACTGCCGGATTGGACGTCCGCATTGACCATGTCGGGAACATCTATGGACGGCTTGCCGGTCGGTCCTCACGTGAGCCGATCATCATCGGCTCCCACCTCGACACCGTGCCGAACGGTGGCAAGTTCGACGGGGCAGCCGGCGTGCTTGCCGCGTTGGAGGTGATCGAATCCTGGAACGATGCCGCCATCGAGCCGAGGCACCCAGTGGAGGTGGTCGCGTTCACCGAGGAGGAGGGGACCAGATTCGGGACCGGCTTGCTCGGAAGTGCGGTTGCAAGTGGGAGGCTCACAACCGAGGATGCGCTCGAACTTCGTGACGACAATGGGGCCACCCTCGAAGCAGTGCTCGATGAGATAGGGTATCGGGGTGATACCTCACCCATTCTCGATGAGTTGACTGCCTACATCGAGTTACACGTCGAACAGGGACCGACCCTCGATTCCGCTGGCATCCCTGTCGGCTTGGTCGAGGCAATCACCGGCCTTTGCCAGCTCGAAGTACGCATTCATGGCGAGGCGAATCACGCAGGAGCTACCTCGATGTCATCACGGCGAGATTCTCTCGCTGCAGTTGCCGAGGTCAGTGTCAAGATTGAACGTGAAGCACGGTCGATCGCGAAGCGAACCGATGCGGTCGCGACAATCGGCTCGGTAGACGTTGAGCCAAATGCCGCGAATGTCATCCCTGAAACGGTGCGTTTCACCCTCGATATCAGGGATACAGATGAGACTGCAAGACAGCGATTGAAGACGTTCGCCATCGAGACGATCGAGACCATCGCATCGGAACGCCAACTAAAATACGAGTATGAAGAATGGCTCGATGTCGAGGCTACACCGATGGACGGCACCCTCGTCGACCGACTAGCCTCTGCCTGTCATTCGTTGGATATCGATCATCTCAGGCTACCGAGTGGTGGTGGGCACGATGCGATGAACCTTGCCGAGATTTGCCCGGCAGCGATGGTTTTTGTCCCCAGTGAGGGCGGCATCAGTCACAACCCTGCAGAGCATACCGATCGTGCGGATCTCGTTGCTGGAACCAGGGTACTCGAACACACCGTCAGATCGCTTGCAGTGGAGGATCCTCGGTGAACATCGATTAGATTCGAGATTTTATGGTGTTGGCGTCAACGTGTCTGCCAACTCGTCGCGTTCGTGAAGCTGCTCGAGAATGTCGCCCCCGCCGATAAACTTGCCATTCACAAACGCCTGCGGGATTGTTTCGCGTCCGCTGTGCGGTTTCAGTGCCTTGCGATAGTGCGGCAGTGCCTCGAGGACATCCACTACCTCGACCTCGTCACGATAGTGCTTGATGAGCGCCAGGGCTTTCCTCGAGTATCCACATTGTGGCATGAGTTCGTTCCCTTTCATGAATAGGACAACCTCGTGTTCATCCAGTACGGTCGCGACCTCGGCCTCCACCTCTTCATAGGGTCGATCAGGTTCCGGTGGTCGGTGCATGGGTGATTCGTATGTGCTCAAGCCTCAAGGTTGTTCGTCTGTCGGCACCGAGGGGATTTGGTCCTCCTCAGCATACTCTGCAGGGGTGTAGGTACGAAGCTCAATGGCGTGGATATCCCTGGTGAGGTACTCACCGAGAGCATCATGCACCAGTTGATGTCTGGTGACAAGTGATTTATCCTCGAATATCGGTGAGACGACGATCGCTCCGAGATGATCTTCGTCATCGTGATGGCGTGGTGAATATACGGACACCTCCGCTTGGCCGATACCAGCTTCGATGAGTGACTGAACCTCGGCTTTATCCATGTATGACAGCTTGCCTTCCCGTCCGGTTAACGGTTGCTCAAACGGATGCCTCAGGGTCCATACCGTTCACGATACACTCGGGGACTGTACAACAAAGCGATACAAAGGAGTGCCCCAACCGAACCGACTGCGAGGATACCAAATGTCTCCCGGAGGCCGATCGATTCGGCGAGATAACCGATGAGCGCAGGATAGACCGATCCGACCACGAGGGCAAGGGTGAACACGTATCCGAACGCACGCCCCTCGTAGCTTGCTGGCGTAATCATGCTGATGAGCGCATCACGGGCTGGATTCACGCCGTAGAGGCTGATACCAAGGAGAATAGATACCAGAAATAGGGTAATGATCCCGAGTGAGAGCATTGAAAGGAACAACAATCCGAGTGTTGCCACCAGCAGCAAAATGATGAGAATCGATCGATAATCGTACGCATCTGTTGCACCACCGACGATCAACTGGGCGGCCGCCCCACTGAGAAGGATGGTGGCGAAGTACACGTTCGCCAACGATTCGGGACCAATTTCAAGCCCGAATAACGAGAGGGAGAATCCGTAGACATCGGTCACGAATACCGGGGTGTACGTCATGACGCCGTTGACCGTGAAGACGATGAATAAGAAGAAGCCGACCATCGCAGCCATCGGGAAGAGAAATGTCCGAGGATTTTCCCCGATAGCCACCTCGGCCTCGTCGGATTCATCGGTCTCACCCGGTGGTGCTGTGACGTATCCACCACGATTGAACACGATCAAGAGCAACCCCGCAAAGGCGAATCCGAACAAGCTGATGGCGATGAGTATCACCTCCCAGGAGGTCACGAGGATGAAGATTGCGACGAGCACCGGTGCGGTCGCGTCTCCGAGCTTCGATGCACTGCCCCACATACCGAGGACCTTGCCTTTGTGTTCGACCGAGATATTCGATGATATTAGTGGGTATCCAACCGGATGGATAATGCTGTAACCGAGGCCAGCGATGGCCATGCCGAGTGCCATGATCTGGAAGGGTCCATCGAACCTGTGACCGAAGAGAACCAATTCAGGCAGCGTCTGACCCACTTGGGGACTGACTACAAACAAGAGGTACCCGATTCCCATCGCGATGAACGACGGGACCAGCAGGTACTGGCGGTCATGTCGGTCCGACAAGATTCCCATCGGAGCCTGAAAGAGACCGCCGACGAACAGGTAGACGGAGACCAGCATACCGAGTTGCCAAAGCGGTACATCGAGATCTACCACGAGTATCGGGATGATCGTCGGGAGCAGCATGAGGAAGACATGCTGGCCCCAGTGGACACCAGCGATGAGGACGCCGAAGCGAAGCTCATCGCTGGGCATACCGTAAAAGGCCCCGAGCGAACGTCGTATCACGTCCTAATACACACTCCTTGTTGGGGTTTGTCGATATCGGGATCTGCTCGGCCGGACACCTTAGCACCAGCCATCCCGGCTGTATCTGCCGCTGCATCAACCCGGCACCGATAAGAGGGTGTATCCGTGTTGATGGACCAATGGAGACCCCAGCAGAGCATGTCGAGGCGACCTATGAAACGGCAATGGACGACCTCTTTCGGTTACTCGCTCAGCCGTCGATTAGTACGACGGATGAAGGGGTAGACGAATGTGTCGAGCTGGTGATGACACTTTGCGATGAGTATGGATTCGACACGGTCGATCGGATAGAGACCGACGGCCAGCCCTCGGTGCTTGCAACAGCCACTTCTGCAGTGCCTGATGCATACGAGGTGCTAATTTATGGGCATTATGACGTTCAGCCGGTTGACCCAGCGCTCTGGAGTAGTCCACCGTTTGAACCGACAATTCGTCCAGGTCCTGATGGTAAAGACCGTCTCTATGCTCGAGGGGCTGGCGACAACAAAGGTCAATGGTTCGCCCATCTCGTGGCAATCGAAGCGCTCAGATCGACCACCGGTTTGCCGATCAACATCTCGCTCTTACTCGAGGGTGAGGAAGAGAGTGGGAGCCCCCACATGAGCGAGGTTATCGACACCATCGAGAGTCGGGTCGATCCAGATCTCATCTACGTCTCAGATGGCCCCATTGACCGGACCGATCGTCCGACTGTCACCATGGGCCTCAGAGGAATCCTCTATGTGCAACTTGATGTGACCGGCCCCAATCGAGACCTACATTCGGGTAACTTCGGGGGTATCGCCCCGAATCCAGCCTGGGCACTTATCGAGCTCTTGTCATCGATGAAGGACCCTACTGGGAGAGTGACGATCGATGGATACTACGACGATGTCCGCCCGGTGACTGACTCTGATAGAGCCGTCTTAGCCGAGGTTCCATTCGATCCGGAGGGTGCCAGGCTCGATATCGATGCAGTGGCACTGGACGTCGGCCCAGGCGAGACACCACTTGAGAATCTGCTGTACTACCCGACGTTGAACGTCAATGGTTTCACGAGCGGTTATGGTGGAGAGGGAATGATGACGATCATCCCCTCCACCGCTCAGGCGAAGATCGACATGCGACTGGTTGCCGATCAAGATCCGGATGATATCTTCGAGAAGTTCCTCACCCACATCGAGACTCACACATCCGACTCGGTCTCAATCGAGGTCACGAAACTGGCGACGATGACACCACATCGGACACCAGTCGATGATCCGATTGTCCAGCCGATTGTCACCGCGGTTCGTGAAGCCTGGGGGACTGAGCCGATCGTCAAACCAGCGGTTGGAGGTTCACTCCCGACCGGTGCACTGGCCGAGGCGTTTGATGCTCCCTTCGTGAGCGTTCCTTACGCCAACGCTGATGAGAACAACCATAGCCCCGATGAGAACCTCGCACTGTGGTGCTTCGAGAACGGGGTTCGAACGACTGTCGAGCTAGTTCAAACCCTCGCCAACGTCACCAGGTAAGTGGTCACTTTCTCATCGGGAGACCGCTCTTTAAAGAATCTGAGTATCTGCTATGGATTGTATCATATCACGTTTGCTTCGACGATTAGCTCATCTTGTTCGAACCGTTCACTCCTGAGCGCCTCGATATCGACCGTCGATGCGGCCCCGTCGACCACAAGTTCAGCGACGAGCATCCCCGTGGCAGGTGAGTGCATGAATCCATGTCCTGAGAAACCAACGGCGTTGACGAAACCGGGTATCGTCTCCTCGATAATGGGGTGGTGATCGGGTGTGACCGCGTACAAGCCTGCCCATCCGTTACGGACAGCCGCGTCGAGTCCGAAGTAATCGACTACTTCGAGTCCGTGCTCAAGCAGGTCGAGTGACCAGTCGAGTTCGATCGTTGCATCGAATGATTCGGGATTCTCCATCGGATCGTCATCACCGAAGTGCCCCCCTGCAATTGCGGAACCATCGCGTTCGGGTCGGAAGTAAAACCCTGTGTCAAAATCGATCGTCAGTGGATCGGATTCGGGAACGGGATTGGCCGGTTCGATGATACCGAGGCGACGACGACGAGGAGTCACCGGTAGTTCGATATCCGCCATCGCCGCTAGTTTTGCCGCCCATGGTCCGGTGGCGTTTATCACGAAATCGGCTTCGATCACGCCTTCAGATGTTTTGACCCGGTCCACCGAGCCATTGTCGACGATGACGTCGGTCACTTCCGTGTGGGTATTGATT
>SKSH01000032.1 GCA_007118075.1 Halobacteriales archaeon | reverse complement strand
AATAGTATGATGGCTTCGATCGGATGTAGGTCGAGACCGATGCTCCGCGTAATAGCGTAGAATGAGCCACCCATAGCGATGAGTCCACCGAGCGCGGTGAGTAACATGACCGAGAGAACGCTGAGTGGAATGGCGATGAGGGTCGCGTGAAACTCTCGTAAACCGATGAGGGCAACGAAAATCCCGTAAATCATCATCGCGATGGTGGCACCGATAATCAGCGTCCGCACGTCCTTGAATCGGGTCACTGATGAACCTCAGGATGACCGTTGTCCTCTTAATCCCCACCATCTGCTGCAACCGTTGTCGACAAAGACTGAAAACGGTTCGCCGACAATGATCACCCGATGGAGGAACCACCCGGGGTGGTCGATTTGATCGTCGAGACCGCTCTCGGTGTAGAAGTGAGCGATTGGACACGTCCACGAAATGGACGAAGCGCCAAGACGTATATCATTGAGATTGAGGGCGAATCCGACCCCCTCATATGCAAGATTGGTGGTCCGAGCGTGTTCACAGACGCCGTGATCGAACCCCTGGTGGTCGAATTCGTGGCAGAACGCACAACCCTGCCAGTTCCAGCCGTGATCGCGAGGGGCCACCTCACGGGGGTCTCTCATCCATGGGATCGCTGGGCCCTGTATGAGTACATCCAAGGGATGACCCCGGCATCGCTCATATCACTAGACTCTCCTAGTAAGAAGCAACTCCTCCACGGGGTGGGCTCGATCCTCGGAGAACTTCACACGAGGTGCACGTTCGACCGTCTTGGTGGACTCGACCGAGAGGACGGGTGTCTGATGATTCGCCCATGCGATGGTCTGAACTTCCCGATGCTTGAGCGTCGGATTCGTACCACGTTCAACAAGAGCGACGGCGAATCGGCTGTCCTCGGCCACGGTGACCTATTCCCAGGCAATCTGATGATCGATGACCATGGTCGAATCACTGGGGTCTTCGACTGGGCCAACGGGCACGTCACTGATCCAGGCTACGACCTTGCAGTGGCTGAACTCAGGTTCATCGATTGGTTCAACCTCCCCCCTGAAGCGTCTCGGCAGGCGCTGCTTGAGGGCTACCGGCAACATCGATCTGTCCCAGATACCTTCACCCGCCTGCATCGACGCTACAAATTGCTCTGGTTGCTCCAAAATGGCGAACAAGCTATTCGCCAACTCACCACCCCACACGGACGACGACAGCTGAGAAAAATGCTCCCGGCCGGGCATTCATAATGCGTGCAACTCCTGGAGGAGTAACTGGAAGACACTTGCGCTATGGAGTGATACAATCGAAAACAGTAATGATCTGTCTCAGTCCTCGAGGACGATCTCGATACTGACGTCGTTGGGTACCTGGATTCGCATCAACTGCCTGAGTGCACGCTCATCGGCATCCAAATCGATGAGGCGTTTGTGCACGCGCATCTCCCAGTGTTCCCACGTGGCCGTCCCCTCCCCATCCGGAGATTTCCGGACAGGTACCTCCAGCGTCTTCGTCGGTAGCGGGACCGGTCCGGAGATGGCAACACCGGTCTTGTTGGCGATATCCCGGACGTCGTTGCAGATGTCGTCCAGGTCCTCCGGATTCGTGCCCGCCAGGCGAACGCGTGCCTGTTGCATTTTATCTCGGCTCGACGCTCATGACCTTGCCAGCCGCGATGGTCTGACCCATGTCACGGATGGCAAAGCTCCCGAGTTCGGGAATTTCGGATGACGGCTCGATGGCCAGTGGTTTCTGCGGACGCACCGTGATGATGGCCGCATCCCCGCTTTGGATGAAGTCGGGATTCTCCTCCGATACCTCACCGCTTGCCGGGTCAATCTTCTTGTCGATGGATTCGACCGTGCACGCCACCTGGGCGGTGTGTGCGTGGAAGACCGGTGTGTATCCAGCCGTGATCACCGAGGGGTGCTGCATGACGACGATCTGTGCCTGGAAGGTTTCAGCCACCGTCGGTGGGTTGTCTGCAGGACCGCAGACGTCCCCGCGGCGGATGTCATCCTTGCCGATACCACGCACGTTGAACCCGACATTGTCACCGGGACCAGCGTAGTCGACCTCTTCGTGGTGCATCTCGATCGTTTTCACCTCGCCACCAACATCGCTTGGTTGGAAGACGACATCGTCGCCGGATCGCATCTCACCAGTCTCCAATCGGCCGACCGGAACCGTCCCGATACCGGAGATGGTGTAGACATCCTGGATTGGGAGTCGGAGCGGCGCATCGGTCGGTGGTTCAGGTGCCTCAAGGTTGTCGAGGGCATCGAGCAAAACGGTCCCATCGTACCAGCTCATGTTCTCAGAGCGTTCGGAGATGTTGTCACCCTCGAACGCCGATGTCGGGATGAATTTCGCATCATCGACATTGAACTGGACCTGCTTCAACAGCTGGCTGACCTCTTCGACGGCCTCCTTGTACCGGCCCTCGTCGTAATCGACCAAATCCATCTTGTTGATGACGACGACAAGCTCGTTGATCCCGAGGGTACGCGCCAGGAAGACGTGCTCTTGGGTCTGTGGCTGAACACCGTCGTCCGCTGCCACGACCAACACGGCGTTGTCTGCCTGGGATGCCCCGGTGATCATGTTCTTCACGAAGTCGCGGTGACCCGGACAGTCTACGATCGTGAAGTAGTAGTTGTCCGTGTCGAACTCCTGATGGGCGATATCGATGGTGACCCCGCGCTCACGCTCTTCGGCGAGGTTGTCCATGACATAGGCGAACTCGAAGCCCCCCTTGCCCTTCTCCTCTGCTTCTTGCTTGTGCTGTTCGATTACGTGCTCGGGGACGCTGCCCGTCTCAAAGAGCAGTCGGCCCACAAGGGTACTCTTCCCGTGGTCTACGTGGCCGATGATGGCCAAGTTCTGGTGTGGTTTTTTTCCGCTCATGGATGATTCACGCACTCAGGCGCTGTACCGGAAAGGTTGCTGTGATTGCGTTAAAACGATTTCGATAGGACGATTAAAAATCGGCGAAGGAGGCGTACTGACGGCAGTTCAAGCCAGATTTACGGTTTGTTACTGACACACACAGTGGGAGGTCTGACCGACCAGTTGCAGTGAGATGAACGAGATATGAACGAACGCGCAACTCAGAGATAATCGATGGCAGCGGGTAATTCGAGCTTGAGCCCCTTGCGTTCTCGGATCTCCAAGATGATTTCCCCCTGGAGGTTGTCCGCCATCGTCCGGAATCCAGCGTTCTCAGTGTTCCAACTGGCTCGTCCCTCTGTCGCAGAACGGATATCGCTCGAGAAGCCGATCATCTCTTCGACCGGTGCGACCCCCTCAATCACCATGAGATCTCCCTCCTGGTACATGTCGTCGACGCGGCCTCGACGTCCCTGAATCTCGTTTGAAGCCGGGCCCATGTGCTCGCTTGGTACGTCGATGCGGACGTTCTGGATAGGTT
>SKSH01000047.1 GCA_007118075.1 Halobacteriales archaeon | reverse complement strand
GTGATCTCAAGGACTCCATTCTCGTAGCTTGCGTTGACACCATCAGCATCGACCGCTTCGGGAAGTCGGATCGTTCGAGATGCACCGTGGCGGTCTCGCTCTCTGCGGAGGTATTGGCGACCATCATCATCGAGGTCGATGTCTTCAGCTCCTCTGGTGGCGGAGATGGTCAGCTGTCGATCCCGAAGGGTCAGGTCAAGATCCTCTCGGTCATAGCCAGGAACATCGACGTACACGTGCAAGTTCTCGCCCTCATCAACGAGGTCGATTCGCGGACCACCGAAATCGATTGGTAGTTCACTACCCATGCGCTCGAAAAGTTCATCGATATCTCCGAATGGATTTCTTCTCATTGCAACTGGGGGGTACGAGCGCCGAACGGATAATCCCCACGTCTGTCTCCACTACTTACTCGAGTGACACGATGCCATCGTCGAGAAGATTCTCCAGCACCTCGCGAGCATGACCGTCAGGCTTGACGTCCTCGTAGGTCGAGATAACCTCTCCCTCGAGGAGGACGAACGTGACCCGTGCTGCGGCGTTTCGACGAAGTGGCACATCAAATGCGTTGGCGATCGTTCCCTCGGGATCTGCCAGAAGCTCGAATGAGAGGTCATACGCCTCACAGAAGGCGGCATGGCTATCGACATCGTCGGTGGATACACCGACGACCGTGACGCCTGATTCATCGTAGGTTTTTCGTTCGTGTTCGAATTGTCTAGCCTCGACGGTACATCCAGGGGTGTCATCTCTCGGGTAGAAGTAGACGACCGTCGGGCCGTCAGTATCGAGCTCGACCGTCTCGCCGTGTTGATTCTTCGCTGAAACTGACGGCGCGGAATCTCCCGGTTTGAGAACCATGGTTAATGGATACTGCGGCCGGGCGAGCAAAAAGCGACGCGACTACCGGTTGAGCGTGTGGATTGCCTTCCCGAGGGCGTGTTCAGCTGCCTCCATGACCGCTTCTGCGAGGGTCGGATGCGTGTGAACCGTCCCGGCTATATCTTCCAATCTGGCACCCATCTCGACAGCCAGTCCGAGTTCGGCGATGAGTTCGGATGCCTCAGGCCCGACGATCTGTCCACCGAGGACGAATCCACTTGCTTCATCAGCGACAATTCGGACGAACCCATCGCTGTGGTTGGCTGCAAGAGCCCGTCCGCTAGCGGTGAATGGGAACTGACCAACGACGGGATCGAACCCGGCTTCGGCTGCCTCTGTCTCGGTCATCCCCACCGTTGCGATCTCTGGATCGGTGAAGACAGCGGCCGGTATCGCCTGATAGTCGGCGGCTGCTGGTTCGCCAGCGGCTACCTCGGCAGCGACGATCCCCTCTGCACTCCCCTTGTGAGCCAACATCGGCTCGCCGGCGACATCGCCGATGGCGAAGATGTGATCGAGCTCGGTCCGCATCTGCTCGTCGGTGGGGATGAATCCGCGTTCGTCGGTCTCGATTCCAATCGCTTCGAGGTTGACCGTATCCGTGATTGGTTCGCGACCGACCGCTACCAGGACGTTTTCTGCGGCCAGAGTCGTGATCTCTCCATCATCGATCGATTCAGCCTCGACTACGACTCCATCGTCCTCCGCTGTCCACCCGGTTGCCGTGGTCTCGAGGTGGAACTCGATGCCCAATCGGTCGGCACGTCGCTTGACAGGTCTGACGAGGTCCTCCGTGTAGCCTGGAAGGATCTGATCTTCCATCTCGAGCACGTGCACCTTCGATCCCGCCTTTGCGAGCACCCCGGCGAGTTCCATCCCGATGTATCCGGCCCCGATGATGACCAACTCCTTGGGGACAAAGTCAAGCGCGAGTGCCTGTCTTGAGTCGAGCACGGGGTCATCAGCGAAATCAAATCCAGGAATCTCCATCGGTCGCGAGCCGGTTGCGATGATCGCTTGTTCGAACTCGATGGTCTCAGCACCCTGTCCCTCACCATCGTGGAGGAGTCTGAGGGTATTTTCATCGGCAAACTCACCGGTTCCCTCGAGAAGGTTGACACCATTGGCTTTGCAAAGCTGTTCCACGCCGCTGGTCAGCCGGTCGACCACACCGTCCTTCCAGCTCACCATCTGACTCATATCGATGACCGGTTCGGCGTGGACCCCTATCGACTCACCCTCCTTCGCTTCCTGGGCGACATCCGTAGCAGAGATGAGTGCCTTTGAAGGGATACAGCCGTGGTTGAGACAGACCCCACCGTAGTGTTCACGTTCGACGAGTGTTACGTCGAGGTCCAGCTGTCCAGCACGTATTGCGGCGACGTACCCCGCCGGGCCGGCTCCGACGATGACGAGATCTGTCCCCGTCGCAATGTCTCCAACAACCATCGTATATAGAAGAAAGAGCAGATGGGGTAAAAAGGCGCAGGAATCACCGATTACTGTGTCACTGAGGTTCAAACCGCAGGTCATTTGCCACTATCTGCGTGGTCGGTGCTATGAAAAATGGCGATCAGCGTGTAAGATATACGCAGGGATTGTGGCGACCAATCCATGGTTCGTCTGGGCTGTGACCCGTGACCAGAACCTCCTGGGCCTCGTACCTAGTATCTCTTCAATAAGGTCGTACGTATGGAGATTCGCCTCCTCGAAGACGTGAGCGAACCGGTCACGACAGTCCGCAGGTTCCAGCGGGAGTGGACGGTCGGCATCACCTCGTAGGATTCGTCGATTTACTACCAAGGTGTATCGGTTGGGATAGTTGGAGATGAGGTAACCATCTGCCCGTGTTCGGTCATAGAGGGCTTGAATCGGCGTTTCGATCTCCTCGATGTAGTGAAGGGTTGCGTAACAATAGACGATATCGAATGATCGATCGAGGGGTTTGGGAGGCTATCTACGGCGAAGCTAACGTTACTGAGCTCGCGAGCGTCGGCGCTTGTCTTTGCCGTTTCAATGGCCGATTCGGCGATATCGTATCCGAAGACGGATAGATCAGGGTAACGGGAGGCGAGCTCCCACGGGCCATCGGCTGGTCCACATCCGAACGCGGCAAAGTCGTCTGGCATTCCCATCTCCTCAAAGAACCGTCCGAGGAGGTCAGGGTTACCGAACTGCCCAACATGAGCGCTTTGACGGCGGATTCCGGTTGCTTCGGTCCAAAATCGGTGCCAGTTGAATTTAGTTGCAGTGCCGTTATCCATGGTGGAGGGATGTGTAACGAGGGGATCGGGTAGGTGGCGATACAATCGGTTCCAGTTTGGGCAGCTGTTAAAAAAATCTGAATTTTTGTAGTTTTCTCAACCCATTCCGACTCACTATGCCGTGCTTGAGCAGTGGTGCGCTAGAGCAGTAGTCGACGCGGATCCGAGAGATACCTGCCGAACGTTCCTGCGAATCCAGCCACCTCGGCACCGTCGATGACGCGATGATCGATCGTAATGGACAATGGGAGCGTCCAAGCGGCAACCACCTCACCATCCTCGACGACCGGC
>SKSH01000118.1 GCA_007118075.1 Halobacteriales archaeon | reverse complement strand
GTCCTCAGCGAGAGTGAACCATTCTATGATAATGAAAACGGGTTCTTCCTCCAGGTTCCAGATGATGCATTTGAACGTGTCAAGGGTACTATCATCGTCGATCAAGAAAAGTTCGATCACGTGCTCGATGCTTTCATCGAACAGATAGAGGACGAACTGGCCTCGATTTTCGATGTCTGATTTCAACCAAAGGCCTAAGGCCGAGAACGTCCAATCTCAGCGTATGAGCCCCGAACAAGCAGTCGATGAAGATGATCTCGAACAGCGGGTCCGGCAGTTCCTGATGCGGAACTTCCCACAGATCCAAATGCACGGTGGAAGTGCAGCCATCCAGCACATCGATGCGGAGACCGGTGAGGTCTCGATCGCACTCGGTGGTGCCTGCAGCGGGTGTGGCATCTCACCGATGACGATTCAGGCCATCAAAAGTCGGATGGTCAAAGAGATCCCAGAAATCACCGAGGTGCACGCGACGACCGGAATGGGTGGACCACAGCATACCGAAGGTGGTCGTGGTGGCAGCCTCGGCGGTGGCATGACCCCGTCATTCTCACAGGAACCAGATGACGACGAAGACCGTCCCGCTGCTCCCTTCTAACGTTTCGTCAAGCCAATTTCGACGATAATCCTTTGATTAGCGCGGCTAATGTCTCGTTCACCGGCACATCGATCGTCTCGGACCGTTCGACGATCGCCTCATTGATCGCCCCGATCTCCGTCTGTTGTTCGTTGACTACATCCTGCAACATCGATGATCGGTTCTCGGCGGTCGCCTCGGCCACGGTTCGAACCGTCTTACGGATCTCAGTTTTCTCGAGGTCGATGCCGTTGGCAGTCGCGACGGCGACTGCCTCATCGGCCGCTGATACAGCAACGGTGTATAATGGATCGGTTGCGACAGCACCGTTTGGTTGACGGGTCAAGGCGGTCACGGGGTTGATCGCCGCATTGACGGCAACCTTTTCCCACAAAGTTTGCCGGATATCATCCGTCGAGATGGCCGTTAACCCGGCAGATTCGAAGAGTTCAACGATCGTGTCGACCTTGTCACCACCCTCCCTGAACGAACCAATCGTCACCGTGCCATCACCCGTCATCCGCACCTGTCCAGGTGCTTCGAGGTACGCACCGTAGGTCGTCGAACCACCGAGAATCGGACATGAGAGGGCCTCCGCCAGTACCTCCACGTTACCGAGTCCATTCTGTACTGAGCAAACTGCCTCAAGATCGAGCTCGGCTAGCTCCATAGCCGCTGCTTCGGTGTCGTAACTTTTCACCGTCAGGAGGGCGATATCAGCGGTCACCCCCTCGAGGTCGGTCGTCGTCGAGGGATAGACCCGCTCGTTGGCCAAACCGGTAATCTCGAGGCCTTCAGTCTCGATCTGTCTCATATGAGGGTCGCGACCGAGGAGTGTCACCTCGTGCTCTCTCGAGAGCAATCCGCCGAGCAAACTACCGATACTCCCGGCACCGAAGACGAGTAGCTCCATTGTCGTCGACTCAGTCCTGTGTCAAGTAGTAGATTTCCTCACGCGACGCACCGCAATTCGGGCAGTTATCGGGCATCGTATCGAGTTCACCAACCTCCCCACACTTCCCACATCGCCAGACGAGATCTGCCTCGCCGTATCCTCGGCCGGCCAGTACCGTCGGTTCATCCTTGCCAGCCGGGATGAGGTGAATGCCCTCTGTATCTATCTCGGTGATATGGCCGATGAGCTCTCCATCTGATGAATAAACGGCCTCGCCGGGCTCGACGTGTGTTGTCATGACACTTCATAGCACGGGTGCCAGGGCAAAAACACTACCCACCGATTCACATGAAATCGGCGATACCTGCTTGCTTGTCGGTATCATCCTCGAAGAGGCTCTCGAGTGTGGTCTCAAGGACCTCCAACCGTTGGCGGGTGTACGCCCGAACCGCATACTGGTCAGCGATCTCGATGGCCGGGTCGAGGTATTTGTTGACCATCCCTTCATACACCGTGAGGGACACGGTGCCACCACACTCGTGACATGAACCGGTCAGCGGGACACGACGGTACTTGCGTCCACATCCACGACACCGAGTCTCCTGACTCGAGAAGGCTCGTAGATTACCCAGCAGGTCTGGGAGGTAGTGGCCCTCGATGACGCGCTCGGCGACATCACTCTCGTCGACGGCTCGCAGTTTGCGGCCGAGTTCGAGCTGGGCGTTGAGCTTCTCCTCCAT
Source organism: Halobacteriales archaeon (assembly GCA_007118075.1). Classification (GTDB taxonomy): domain Archaea; phylum Halobacteriota; class Halobacteria; order Halobacteriales; family SKSH01; genus CAZXER01. Next base: position 1,249 of record SKSH01000118.1, on the reverse strand, counting down.
GCTCTCGAGGGTCTTGTATGCGGAGAGATCTGGCCCGATCGCTATGTCTGTCGGATCATCAGTGTGGCCGAATCGTGGCAATCCGCCGGCATCTACCTCGGCCTCAGCGAGTGGGATATCAACCTCATCTGGGTCAGCGTACCGGTCGGCTGCCTCATACAATTCGAGGGGGTACTCAGACACCGTCTCGATGTTGTGTGCTTCGTCGTCGATCTCGGCCGGATCGATGCGGGTCGAGAGCACAAGGGGGGCGTCCATGCGCCCACCCCTATTGGAAGGAAGGTAGGACCTGCTGAAGTTCAAAAGCCCGTCCATAAGGAGCATGACGCAGTCCTCGTCGCCGTCACACTGGGCTGAGTATAGGCCGTTAGCCACCAACGCATGTGTATCGGATACAGATAGACAGTAAGTGTAATCCACCTCGGATTCGGTGATTCGAACCCGAACGACTGATTCGACCTCGGGGTAGCCACCATCGGCAATCTCGAGATGAGACTCGTTGATGGCAGATGAGTTCTTGGGAGGTACAGGAATCTGATCGGTTGGTTCTACCTCACTTGCGGGGATTCGCTTCAGCCCATCGTCCCAAACCAACATCCGATGATCTGGCGTGACCGTCAGTGAATATCCTCCCTCAGTCTCGATAGTTATCAGGTGAGCCGGCGAGGGATGTTTCGAGACCGCCTCGACAGGTCGGTGAACGGGTCTCCCTGATCCTGCTATCGAAGGAACGCGTACCGTGCCATCTACTTCCTGGATGAGGGCACCGAAATCGTCCTCCTGAGGGTCAATTAGACGTGACTCGACGAACTCGGCAATCGTGGTGGTTCGAATCGTCCCGCGGTCTTCGAGGTACCTGATCTTCGTCTCCGGATGGAAGCAATTCCGTCGTTTCGCCGCATGGAAGAACGGATGTGCGTACCCAACCGCAGCCGATGAGAAGCCGACAACCCGACCGACCACTGCTGCACTCGTGTGGGGGGCGAGTCCCAAGACAAGTTCACCGACCAACCCGTCAGGATCTTCAAGTTCATAGAACGGCTCCATCCCGTAGTAATCCGTCAACAGATCGTCCACGAAACAAGCCGTCCGGTACAGGTACTCAGCTGCATCTTCTGAAAGAAGGATGTCTTGGTAGTTGAGCTCGACGACTTGGTCATCGTACTCGAGGGATTCTCCCTCGATATCCTTCTCGTAGCCTAGTTCACGGAATGTCTCTGCATCCACCCCGACCTCACTCGGGCGGATC
>SKSH01000030.1 GCA_007118075.1 Halobacteriales archaeon | reverse complement strand
TGCTGTATGTCGCCAGCCGGTTCGTCGGTCCGTCATTCAGTTCACTGATCATGTTGCTCACCGTCTTCACCACGATCGTGCTCCTTTCAGGGACTGGGTGGGGTCAACGCTCTGCAGCATCGAGTCGGGTTGGTGTGCTATTCCAACGAGCCGATCAGGCGTATGTGAAGGATATCAGCGACGGTCGTCAGTCCCAGCTGCCCGTCTTCACTCGGATACTCATCGTCTTCCTCATGGCCACTATCTACGGATGGATCCTCCTGGTGTTGAGCTATCTCGGTCACCTTCCGGTACTGTAACCACTGACTCAGGTAGCTCGCTTGTGTGCTTCAACTCCGAAGCTGTCCACCATCGATCGGGATGGCGGTCCCGTTCACATAGCTAGCGCGGGGACTCGACAGGAAGGCGACGACCTCGCCGAGCTCGATTGGCTCGCCGAGTCTCCCCATCGGGATGGCCTCAGCGAACGCGTCCAGACCATCCTCATAGCGGTCATAGGTCCCTCGATCGACCCGTGCCTCGATGAGTTCCTCGATGCGTGCGGTCTCGATCGTCCCAGGGAGGACGGCGTTGGCCCGTATCTCTGGGGCCAACTCTCGCGATATGGTCTTCACGAGGCCAATGACGCCACGACGAACCGAGTTCGACAGTAACAGCCCATCGGCGACCTCTCGGACAGTCCGAGACGTGATGCACACGATGCTCCCGTGGTCGCTCGCGGTGAGGTGTGGTTGTGCCTCACGGATGGTCCACACCGCGCTCATCACCAGCTGGTCGTAGGCATCGTACCACTGATCGTCGGTCGTCTCAAGAAACGTCGTACTTGGCGGTCCACCTGCAGAGGTCACGAGGTGGTCGAGACCGCCGAATGTGTCGACCGTATCCTCGACGAGCGAGACGACCTCGTCTCGGTTCATGAGGTCGGCCTCGAAGCCGCTCACCTCACCCGTGGCGACAGGGTTGATTGCATCGATCGCCGTATCAATCCGGTCTTGGTTCCTACCACAGATCGCGACATCGACACCCTCGGCGGCCAACGCTTGGGCGCTGGCGAGGCCGAGCCCACTGGTGCTTGCGGTAATGAGCGCACGGTTCCCGGTCAGTTCTAGATCCATAGGTGAGCTCCTCATGGTGAGGTGAAAATGGTACCGTGTATGCACCGAGTAAGGTGGCTAGCAGGTCGCAGCTGACCGGGTTTCCACACCTAAGAAAACCGGGACAATGCTTTATGCCACAAGCCTTCGAAGTTACACCTTGATATCCCATGACAGACCTCGGCGGTTTCCAAGATCATGTGGCCAGGGTGGATCTCTCGAGCGGATCGATCGACTACCAGTCGATCGATGAGGAGGATGCTCGAAAGTACATCGGTGCCCGAGGCCTCGGGGTGAAGTACGTCTTCGAACAGGGGCCCGATGTCGACCCGTTCGGGCCAGACAATCTGCTGGCGGTGATGACTGGGCCGCTGACGGGCACGCAGGTGACGATGAGTGGCCGGGTGGCGGTCATCACGAAGTCTCCGCTGACGAACACTGTCACCGACAGCCACCACGGTGGTTGGTCGGGGGCCCGGCTCAAGTGGGCTGGTTTCGATGGATTGCTCTTTGAGGGAAAGGCGGACGAACCGGTCTATGCGTATGTCGAGGATGGAAAGGTCGAGCTTCGTGATGCCTCTCATCTGTGGGGCAAAGGGGTCCATGAGACCAGGGACACACTCGGCGAGGAGGTCGACGGTTCGTACGGGAAGAACCTCTCGATTATGGCGACGGGTCCAGCCGGTGAGAATCTCATCAGGTATGCCTGCATCATGAACGAGCACGATCGGGCCTCCGGTCGTGGTGGGACTGGCGCGGTGATGGGTTCGAAGAATCTCAAGGCGATCGTCATCAAATCGTCGACGAAGATGCCAAAGCCGGCCGACCCAGAGACGTTCAAACAGGGTCACCAGCAGGCCCTCAAGCTCATCTTGGAGTCAGAGGTCACCGGTCCGAACGAAGGTGGGCTCTCCGTCTACGGGACGAACGTCCTGATGAACATCAGCGAGGAACTCGATGCACTTCCGACGGCCAACTCGCGCTTTACCAGCACGAGAAGCGAGCGAGAACTCGAACCGGATGAGCCGAACATCGATGCTGAGAACGTCTCCGGGGAGTATGTCCGTGAGCATATCCTCGTTGACGAACCGACGTGTCACTCCTGCCCGGTGGCTTGTAAGAAGGAAGTCGAGGTCAATGTCATGCACAAGGGCGAGGAGATGAACGTCCGGATGGAGTCGTTCGAGTATGAACCGGCGTGGTCACTCGGGCCCAACGCGATGAACGATGATGCCGCGAAGACCGCGGTGATGATGGATCGATGTAACGACATGGCGATGGATTCGATTGAGACCGGCAATGTGCTGTCGATGGCGATGGAGGCGACCGACGAGGGACTCATCGACGAAGGGATCGACTGGGGCGATGCTGATCGGATGATCGAGATCATCGAGGAGATCGCCCTTCGAGAGAACGACCTCGCCGATACCCTCGCTGAGGGGACCAGTCGGGCCGCTGAGTCATTCGGCGACCCCGACATCGCCATGACGGTCAAGTCACAGGCGATCCCGGCATACGATCCACGGGGCATGAAGGGGATGGCTATCGGGTATGCCACCTCGAACCGTGGTGCCTGCCATCTCCGTGGATACACGCCAGCTGCCGAGGTGCTCGGTATCCCAGAGAAGGTCGATCCCCAGGAGTGGGAGGGCAAGGGCGAGCTCGTCGCCCTCTTCCAAGATCTGCACGCGATCAGTGACTCGTTCGATATCTGCAAGTTCAACGCCTTCGCCGAGGGTATCGAGGAGTACGTGCTGCAGTACAACGGCATGACCGGCCTCGATGTGACCGAGGATGACCTGATGCAAGCCGGTGAGCGCATCTGGAACCTCGAGCGCTATTACAACAACCTGGTCGGCTTCGATGGCGATGACGATAGCCTGCCAAAGCGGTTCATCGACAGTGACAAAGCCATCCCTGGCCAGGGTGGCTCAGAGGGACAACTCGCCGAGCTCGATGAGATGAAGGAGGAGTACTACGAGATTCGTGGCTGGGTCGACGGTGTCGTCCCAGAGGAGAAGCTCGAAGAGCTCGAGATCGATCTCGGTCCAGGGACCGGGGTTTCCGCAGCGGGTGAGGCTGTCGGGGACTGAATTTCCGCCATTCGTGAACGTCTATTGATTTTTGGTCGATTTCCGTTATTGCAGGACCGGGGTGCTACACGCCGGGAGCTGTCCACGGACGTTCAGCCGGCCGACTGTTCCCTTCGTCGGTGCGGTGAACTGGGCGGTGATCTCGACGACCGATCCATCCGCATCGAGCGTTTGCTTCGCCCCGAGGAAGTCGATGGGCACCCCCTCCTCTTTCAAGGTCTCGACGGTATCGATGATCGAATCGACGACGTGGCCGTTTGATGTGGTGATGGAATCG
>SKSH01000204.1 GCA_007118075.1 Halobacteriales archaeon | reverse complement strand
TAGCAGTGAGGGGATAGCCCATCAAATGTCGTTGTTATCCCCCCCATCGAGATCGTTCCTGATCGCGGAACACACATTTAGTCAGAGTGCTGACCCGCTGCATCAGCAAACACACCATCGGGGTTGCTTCTCGACAGTAGACCGGATCGTGTACCGGAATCAGCACAATCTACTGGGATCGAAAGTGACTGATGGGTTCTCGGTGCAGCTGTCACCTCACCAGGGGACATCCTTTACTCCGATGAGGTAAGCGATCCAGTTCGTGATGAGGTGAAGCAATGGCGTGATAAGTAGAATCGCAAGCAAGATCCAGAGATTGATGGTCGCGGTGACCCATCCCCAAGAGAAGAGGGCGGTCAATCCCAGCGAGCCAACGACGAGATCGAGCTGATCGAGGCCTGGCATCGATGCCCCACGCTCAGCACCGAGCCGTCGTTTGATGAACGATGCACCGATATCACCGAGCAGTGCACCTAATGGAAGTGAAATCATCGCCGTCATGGAGAATCGAGGGAGATCGAAGCCGACCGAAGCGGTGGCAGTTGGTTCGATAGCGTTCAACGCCAGTGCGAGCAGGAAACCGGCAACGACACCGCCGAAAAGCCCTCGCCAGGTCTTCCCATCTCCCAGTAATCTGGAACCGCGATAGTGACGTCCCCCATCGATTGGTGGACCACCGCCAACGAGCACCGCGACGTTGTTCGGGATATACGCAGGCAACATGAACCAAAGCGCGATAACGACAATCTCGACCGGACCCATACATCGATGACAGCCCCCTGCCGCATAAATCGGGTGTAAACCCAGGGGCAAGTATCAACAACCAAGTACTGGGCTACGGTACCTTCATAGCATGATTCCCCCTATCGCAAATCGATTCGTCGCGGGGGAAAATATCGGTGATGCCCTCGATGTAGCCGCTAGTCGCAACGAACGAGGTCTTCCGGTGATCCTCAATCTTCTGGGTGAACACTTCGAGGACAAATCCGTTGCCAAATCAGATCGAGATGAGTATATCGAGCTCATCACGGCGATCAATCAGCGAGGGCTTGATGCCTGTATATCGATCAAACCCACACAACTTGGATTAGATATCAGTGAGGAAGTCTTCAACGGGAATTTGGAGAAGATCCTTGAGGCAGCCAGCGAGCATGATACCTTCGTCTGGATCGATATGGAAGATCACACAACCACCGATGCGACCGTCGAAGCTTACGAATCGGCGGTGGAGCAATTCGGAGGGCAGGTAGGAATCTGTCTCCAAGCGAACCTCAAACGCACTCCGCAGGATCTCGAGCGACTCGCAGACAAACCTGGGAAGCTCAGGTTGGTCAAAGGAGCGTATAAGGAACCGAAAGATCTGGCCTATCGATCTAAGGAGCGTGTGGACGAAGCATATCGATCGCTCATCGAACAGGCGTTCAGGTCGTGTGACGATGGGATCGCGATTGGCTCCCACGACGACAAGATGATAAAACTAGCTGATGAGCTAGCCGCCGAGACCGACACCACATATGAGATCCAGATGCTCATGGGTGTCCGAGAGGATCTCCAGTACGCACTTGCTGAGGAACATGAGGTCTATCAGTACATCCCATTCGGTGGTCGCTGGAAATCCTACTTCTACCGTCGACTCATGGAGCGCAAAGAGAACCTACTCTTCGGTATTCGGGCTATCCTCGGCCGCTGAGTTGGAATACCCGCTGATCGACGACAAACGCGTTGGATTCTTGGTTCCGGGCCGTGCATTGAATGCACAATGATCAACTGGAAGCGTGATTTCGTGAGCGGTCTCATTGTCCTCGTTCCGCTCATCGTCACCGCATGGGTTGCCGTCTGGCTCTTCTCATTTCTCTCAGGTGCACCGATCTTTGATGTGATTGAGGAGGACATCATCGTCGACGTTGTCGGTCTTGAGGAGTATGCCAGTCAACTTCGGATTCTACTCACACTCATCGTCTTCATCATCCTGGTGTTCGCAGTTGGGTATCTCATGCGGACAGCGCTCGGAGAGCTGCTTGAGGCGACGGTCGATGATCTGATGAACCGATTGCCTGGTGTCCGGATTATCTACAACGCCTCGAAGATGGCCATCGAGACGGCATTGGGCCACAAAACGGCACTCCAGACACCGGTCAAGGTTGAACCATGGGAAGGGATGCAAATGACTGCGTTCAAGACGGGAAAACGAACCAAGGAGGGTCGAGAGCTCGTCTTCATGCCGACGGCCCCGAACATCACGACTGGCTTCGTCATGGAGGTCTACGAAGAAAATCTCATCGAGGCGGATGAAAGCGTCGAGGAGGCGCTCACGAGGTTATTGAGCGCAGGGTTCGGTGAAGATACCGACGAAGTGTCGGTACTCGATAAACTCACTGAGGATTGACGGCGTATCGAAAAGCTGCTCACTGGTGATTAGGTCGTGGATGCTCAGACGGTAGTGAACCACTCGTCGTATGCGTCGGTCCGTCGATTTACCACGTCGAAGAAACGAGATTGGATCTCGGTGGTCACCGGTCCAGGTGTGCCATCGCCTATCGATACCTCATCGATCGTACTAATCGGTGTGACCTCGACGGCGGTTCCTGAGAAGAAGAGCTCATCGGCAGTATAGAGCTCTCCACGACTGAGCGTAGCACCGTCATTAACGTGATATCCGAGATCTCGGGCGATCTGGATGACCGACGCGCGGGTGATTCCATCGAGGATACCCTCGGCAATTCCAGGTGTGAAGATATGTCCGTCACGAACGACGAACAGGTTCTCACCCGGTCCCTCAGCAACCGTACCCCGATCATTGAGGAGAATCGCCTCGTGGTAGCCGTTTCGTCTCGCTTCCTCACCGGCGAGCAAGCCATTGAGGTAGGTTCCGGTGGTCTTCGCGGTGGTCGGAAGGGCGGTGGATGAATACTTCTGCCAGCTGGAGACCATCACGTCGACACCCTGCTCTTGTGCTTCTTCCCCAAGGTACGCACCCCATGGCCAACAGGCGATGGCCACACGCACCGGACAGTCCATCGGGTTGATTCCCAGACTGTCGTAACCATAGAAGACGATGGGTCTGATGTAACAAGCGCGGAGATCCTGACGTTCGATTAACTCGAGTGTCGCCGATCGTAGTGTCTCCTGTTCGAAAGGTAGCTCCAACCCGTATGGTGTACACGACCGGTACAACCGGTTGAGGTGGGCATCCAACCGGAACACGGCAGGACCCTCCTCTGTGTCGTAGCATCGAATACCTTCGAACACTCCGGTCCCGTAATGTAGTGCATGACTGAGCACATGGATTTGTGCGTCGTCCCAGTCAACGAACTCTCCATCAAACCAAATCGTCTCGACATCCATGTCATCGAATCCCATAGGTATCCAATCGGACCGTGGGATTAAGAGTGTAGGAGGCTCGTGTTTTAGGCCAGCAGTCGACAAACGTCGGTCGCGTCGAGATACACCAACTCATGGCGAGCGGCGTACTCTCGAGCGGCCGAGG
>SKSH01000117.1 GCA_007118075.1 Halobacteriales archaeon | reverse complement strand
GCCAACGGCCTTGGCGAAGGCGAGGGCTCGCTCGAAGGCGAAGCCGGTGTGGTCCTGATAGACGGCCATGAGGCCGGGGATGCCCTCACCGGCGGTGTAGGCATCTCGCACGAGCGCCCCTGGCCGTACCGGGGTGAGCATCGTCACATCGACATACGAGGGTGGCACGATGTCGCCGGCATCGAAGGCACTGGCATCGGCGACGTGGACCAGATCGCCCGTCGTGAGATGTTGGCGAAGGTCGGCGAAACGGTCTGGATGGTGTTCGGCCGGCTCGAGCATGGCGATGATGCGCGTCTCGGCGGAGACCTCTCGTGGAGTGGCGACGCTCATGCCATCGCGTCTGGCGAGCGACCGTCGTGGTGAGTCGGTCGCGAGGCCGATCAGGACGTCGGCGCCGCTGTTGGCGAGGTTGCGAGCCTGGGCTCGGGCTTCGTCACCGTAGCCGACGACGGCCACGGTCTCGGTGGTCAGATACGATACGTCTGCGTCTTGATCCGTGTAGGTTGGGGTGTTGGGTTCCATCGGTGGTGTGTCGTGGATTCATCGGGCGATGCATCGGTGCCAGGTGTCACGCGTCGGCACCGACCACAGCCGCTGGTCGTTGGCGATTCGAACACAGGTTGAGGATGAATGGAAGATGGTGGACTAGGCAAGCCCACCAATAAGGATACCACCGAGGAAGGCACAGACGGCCAGCTCATCGGCAACGGCGGACCGAGTGACGCTGGTCGTCATCGTAATCGCCACGAACAGGTTCATTGGCATAAATCTTCCTCCGGTGGTGGTAGCTCAGGTCGCAGTATCGCTCCTCGAACGGTAGCCAATAACCGCATCGAGCATCGACTCGCCTCAACACGAAACCGGGTCGTAGCCATCGACACCATGGATCGGCGGGTCGCGATCTGAGTAACCCCGACGACCGACCGCATCGCCGTGCATCGCGAGCATCAGCGACATGCCCGCATCCTCTGCAGACACATACTGACTGACATCGATGCGATCACACAGCTCCTCGACGGATTCCACGGTCCCGGTCGAGTACTCGATCAGGTGATGGCCCATCTCGGTGACGAACTGATCCACTCGTATCGGGAACGTGACCTCATCCAACAACGCATGTAGATCGGTCCAGTACATACCATGCACCACGGGACACCACACCATGATTAGCCGCCGGATAACCGGCCGCTCCGTGTCTTGGATGGGGCATGGTTGAAGACGGATGGTCACTGGATAGGGCAATCAATTGCCATAGGTGGTCCATCGTGAAATCTTCGGGCGATCGAGCCGACGTCACCGCTCCTCGAACTGGCGTCTGAGCTGCTCTGGCGGCGTGTCGTAGGTGTGCTCGGAGATCATCGAGATATCGACCGATTCGGCCTCGGCGGCCTCGATGACCTCCTCGAGGTATGCGTCGATCTCGACGGCCAGGGCATCGAGGTACTCCCCATCGAGGCGGCCGGTCTCAAGCAGGAACCGTTCGAGGCGACCGATCGGGTCGCGTTCCCTCCAGGCCTCGACCTCTTCTTCGTCACGGTAACGGCTGGCATCATCAGCGGTGGTGTGGTCGTTGTACCGGTACTGCTCGGCCTCGATCAACGTCGGCCGTGGCTGGCCGGCGATCGGGTCGACCGCCTTTTCGCGAGCCCATCGGGTGATTCGGTAGACTGCCAACGGATCCATGCCGTCGACCGTGACCCCCTCGAAGCCGTACGCCTGTGCCTTGATCGCGATGGAGTCACTCGCGGTCTGACGCTCAAGTGGCACCGAGATGGCATACTGGTTGTTGTTACAGAAGAACACCACCGGGGCGTCGAAGACGCCGGCGAAGTTCATCGCCTCGTGGAAGTCGCCCTCGCTGGTCGCCCCATCACCGAAGTAGGCGAGGAAGGCAGCCCGCTCATCGCGTTTATCCGCCGCCATCGCCATGCCGACCGCATGTGGGAGCTGGGTGGCGATCGGGATGCTCTGGGTGAAGACGTTGCAGTCCTCGGGGACGGCGTTGCCGTCAGGGTGTCCGAGGAGGTCGAGGAGCATCACCTCAAGGGGCATCCCGCGGACGTGACAGGCGGCCTTGTCACGATAGGTGGGGAAGATCCAATCGGGTTCGGCCAGAGCGTGAGCGCTGGCGACCTGTGCACCCTCCTGGCCGGCGAGTGATGGATACGTGCCGATACGACCCTGGCGCTGCCAGCTCACCGCCCGCTCATCAAAGCGGCGCATCAGGCGCATGTCCCGGTAGATCGCCAACATCGTCTCGTCGTCGATATCCTCGACGGTGTTGCCATCGAGGATGGTTCCATCCGGTGAGAGGACGCGTCGATCCGGGCTGGGTCGTTCTGCAACGGTCATGGGTCTTCCTCTGTGTTGATCGGGCCCACCGATGGCTGGGCGATTGATCTAGAGATCCTCGGCGAGAGATCCCATTCGGGCCAACCGTGGCCCACACCGTGGTCGCTATAGCCTCGGGGCATGGGATGGTTCGGGACGAGGGGTGACAACTTGTCGCCTACTGGCGGCGTGCAACACTGCGTTGCGGCCCACGAGCCGAGGTACGATGGCAAGAAGGCCGAGTACGTTGAGAATAATGGTACACAGGGTGATGACTCCCTGCAAGACCGCAGTCGGTCGGGTACCATTCAACGTACTGGTCAGGCCTTTGCCAACCATACGAATACCCAACGGCGATATTCATCATAACTATTGTGAGATTGACAATGACTCACAAGACCAACCCAGTCATGCCGGCTGATTGGTGGGTTGTCGATCGACACCGACCCGGTCTCGTCACTCGGCCCAGTCGGGGTTCGGCCGTGGAGGACTGAACACGTCGATGCCGACGACCGACTCGTCGCCTTGGTTCACCGCTGCATGTGGCTCATCACCGTCGAGGACGTACGATTCACCCTCGTCGACGGTGATCTCTGCCCCATCCTCGAGGACGAACGTCAGCTCACCCTCGATGATGTAGCCGGCCTGCTCGTGGTGGTGCTCATGCATGGGGACCTCTGCGCCCGGCTCGATCGTGAAGTACTGGATGCTCATGCGTTCGCCCGAGCTCATCGTCGCCAGGTTGACCCCTTCGATCGGTTCGGTGGTCTCCTCGAGGGTATACGTCTCCATGCAACCGCATCCGGGACAGACGGTAATCAATCCAGGCCTCGACGTACTGCGATCGATCAGAGATAACCTCGACCAGCTATTCGAGGTCTTCGTACTCGTTTGCCAGTGCGAACATCCGGCGGAGGTGTGATGCTCGCAAGGCGGAGGTGCACTCGGACAGGCAGGGAACTGGATCGATATCAATAATGCCGACTCACCGGCCGAACACGGGGTTCGAGCGGCTGCTGGTCGATCTCAGCTCGAACGGGCGCACTCCCAATCCATTAGAGTCGTGTCACATCGTACGAACCAAGCACCTTGACCCAGCCGTCGGGGATGGCCGATTACAGGGCATCGAGGGCTTCGAGCGTAGTGTCATCGGTCAGATCACCCTC
>SKSH01000217.1 GCA_007118075.1 Halobacteriales archaeon | reverse complement strand
GGTACGTACCGTGAGTTCGTCAGTTTGCTCATGCCGACAGAACACATCGACGGCCGTTCCACGCTCGGCAAGGTCCGCGATTGAGGCCGTTGTACCATCCGCGAGGGCAATCTGCGTCTTACCTACCACACACGGATTCGTCGCCAGGATCTGGTGGTCAGCGTGCTCCTCGACATCGAACGAATGTTCCTTGTTGATCCGCTCGAGGAACACGACGCCAGGTTCACCGTTCTCGTGGGCCCCCTGGACGATTCGGTCCCAGAGAATCTCCGCCGGAATCGAGAGTTCCTCGCCGACCTCGACGTGCTCGCCAAGTCCATATCGCTCGTACATCTCCTTCGTCTCCTCGGTCGCGATGTGCGGCTGCTCTGTCCGTGGATTGGTGAAGGTGTACTCCTCGCCCGCACCGAGCGCCTCCATGAAGCCGTCGGTGACACCGACTGAGATGTTGAAGTTGGAGAGATGCCCCTCAACGGCGTTGCGCAGATGTTTGGGGACACGTCCATCGTTGTCGATGAGCGAGCGTGCCTCCTCAAGCGCCTCAGAGAACGACGTGTACGTGTAATCATCCGGGTCATTAAGCTTCAGGGTGTGCGCCAGTGAGACATCCTTGTTCTTCGCGTGGATGAACTCGATGACATCGGGATGGGAGACGCGCATGATCGCCATCTGAGCACCTCGACGGGTACCACCTTGGGCAATCGTCTCACAGAGCTGATCATATGTTCGCATGAAAGTTATCGGCCCACTGGCAATACCACCGGTCGATCCAACCGAATCTCCAAATGGTCTCAGCTTCCAGAATCCATAGCCGACACCGCCTCCTGACTGAAAGACCTCTGCTGCTTTCTTGGCAGTTTCATGGATATCTGATATATCGTCATCGGGAGACATTACAAAGCAAGCAGACAATTGTTGCAATTCACCACCGGCGTTCATGAGCGTCGGTGAGTTCGGGATGAACGACAACGACTCCATCAACTCCTGGTACTCCTCGGCTTTCGTCTCAACATGCTCGCGGATGTTTTCGGGGAGCTCGGGGACGATGGTATCGTACGCGAATTTGTTCACATTGTGTTCGGTGAGCACTGTCTCGGTGTCATCCGTGGCACTCACTCCTGCACCGAATACCTCGGCGGCGAGTTCATCACGTCGAGGATGCTTCGGCTTCAGTTGCTGCGGGGTGACCATCACCTCGATGTCGTGTTTCGTCGCCTCGTAGACGGCCTCCGCAAGTGCGATGTTCTTCGCGACCCGCGCGAAGAGATCCTCCTGCCCCTCGATGAGGTTCCCCTCAGCATCCTTCTGCAGATAGCGCGCAGGGAGGATGTTATGGTACGCGTTGTCCGTCAGTCGCTCGGCTAGTGTCTCGCCCGGCGTTCGCTTGATGGGCAGGGTGATGTCCTTGGCTGTGGTCGGTTGATTGCTCATGATTCAGGTCCTCTGATGGTTGGATCGCCGGCGACGTTGGACCCGTGATACCGGGTAAAGATGCGGCGGCACGACGGACTCGGGAGGTGGGTTGCCCCGGACCCGAATCCCGGTCCGTCATGGCGCAGATTGGCGCCGACGTTCGCTGAACTGCCCGTAGGCGGGTACACCCATAAGAGTAGGAGAACCGGAGTGAAAGTGACTTTCGACCGAACACGCTTCGGACCTAGCGAGGTGGCCACCTTCCACACCAGATGTAGTGACTTGCAACCGGCGAAAGTGAACAGCAGCTAATCGGCGATATCTGCTGGTCGAACAGCGCTCCGAAACGTTAAATTCAACCGTCACCAAAGGACAGGTTGCATCGTGGGTTTGTGGTCTAGTCTGGTTAGGACGTCTCCTTGACATGGAGGAGATCGGCAGTTCAAATCTGCCCAAACCCACTCGTGTATTGATCACCTCGAGCGCTTGCTGGATGAGATGGTAGTCAACGGTCGATAAAGAGCCAGCAGATAGCGCCAAGCCCTGGTAGCACAAGCTCGGTTTGACAATCGATGACGTTCTCCCAGGCGTGACGGTTACCTGCAGGTTGGCTTTAGCTTATTACCCGTTTGTTCATAGCTTCGTATACCGACCAATGAGTCGCTTTGCAATCATGCTGAACGGAAGCACAGACGAAGTTGGACCGACCGCCAACGGGCTCGAATACGCCATTGATCTCGACAAACACGGAAACGAGGTTGTAGTCTACTTCGATGGAGCATCAACCCAGTGGCCCGGCCTTCTCGGTGAGAAGCCTGAACACCCGGTTAACAAATACTTCACCGAGGTACAAGAACGTGGCCTGATCGGTGGTGCCTGTGGCTACTGTGCCCATGCCTTCGATGGTGCGGAGGGCTGCGAAGCTGCTGGAATCGAGTTGCTCGGTGGAGCAGAGGACCACGGCCCTGACGTTGGTGAACTAGTCGCTGACGGATTCGATCTCATCACCGTCGGGTGAGGAGCGAGCACAAGTGCTAACACGGATTGTGTTCGAGATTCGCTACTGATGAACATTCGATCGGTGCTCCCACCAGATGCGATCCCCAGTATCGATGAGCCCCGGTTTGGGCATGAGTATCTAGGTGAGGGTGACGAGGACGTAATCGTGGTCGAATCCTCACCACCACGGGCGTATCCGGTGCGGATCTTGAACTTCCACGAGATCGTCAACGACGAGGTGAATGGCGAACCCGTAGCCATCACCTGGTGTCCGCTTTGCGGCAGTGGCGTCGTGTACGAACGACAACTCGATGGGCGAGTGCTCACCTTCGGCGTATCAGGTAAACTGGCCGACGATGACCTCGTCATGTACGACCGTGAGACAGGGTCGGAGTGGAAGCAGTCGCTCGGAGAATGCATCGATGGACCGCTCGAAGGGGCAGTCCTTGAGGTTCGTCCAGCATCCATGATCACATGGGATCAGTTTCGCGACCGATATCCAGCTGGCATCGTCCTGCAACCAGATTACACCGATAGCGAAGCGGCCAGTGACGATGACGAACCGGCACCAGTTGACTACTCAATGGAACCGTATAATGCCTACTTCGAATCGGACGGATTCGGGCTGGCTTCACATCGAGGCGAGGATGGAGCTCGAACATGGGATCGAGAGGATATCGAGCCTAAGACGGTGGTACTCGGAATCTCCAGGGGCGGAGAGGCTATCGGGTTTCCGCAACCGCAGGTCGAGGCCTCCGAGGGTACCGTCACAGCAACGGTTGGTGGAGAACGTGTGGTCGTCATCTCGGTCAATGGCGGCATCCATGCGTTCGAGGATCCAGGATTCTCCCTCGAGGTGATCGACGGTGAAGTTCAGGGAGATGGGACTCGGTGGGATCCAGTGACCGGTGCTTCGGTGGATGACCGTCGCCTCAAACGCATCGGTGGCCGGCGGCTTTTCGCGTTCACCTGGCAGGATGACCACGGTCCAGATGCGTTCTTTCTGACAGACGAGTAGTGCACCACGGTGCTGAGAGGTCGAGATTGATCGCCTGAACTACCATGAACCCGATCCCTCGTATCCGGAGATATGAGGTGGGAATGTGTGTTGAGCATCTGACTGAACCCCAGATG
>SKSH01000179.1 GCA_007118075.1 Halobacteriales archaeon | reverse complement strand
TGCTGCTGACCTCAGGTACCGGTGTGAGTACAATGTCGGGGCGCTCGAGTTTAGTGCTGGGGAACTCACCGAGGCGATCCAAGCGCATCTCCCGGCGTTCGAGGCGAACTACGAACCCGATGATCGCCAAGCAATCGCCGATTCCTGGCCCGACCGGATCGATGATACAGCGGCGAGGGAGGATTGGGATTGGTCACCGTCGTACGACCTCGACGCACTGGTGACCGACATGCTTGAGAACCTCCGACAGAAGCTTGCCTGAATCAGATGATGTCGAGGTCGCGACCGACTGTCTCATACACTCGAAGCGCTTCATTGAGGTCGTCCTCGGTCAATCCTGCATTGAGCTGATTCCTGATGCGAGCTTTCCCGCGAGCGACCATCGGGTAGACGATCGCAAGGGCGAAGATACCTTCCTCGAAGAGTCGGTCGGCGAAGGTCTGAGCGACCCGGCTGTCTCCTACCATCACAGGTACGATCGGTGTCTCACTGTTGCCGGTATCGAATCCCATCGACTCGAGCTCGCTGACGAAGTACTCCCGAAGCTCCCAGAGGTACTCGACCCGTTCAGTCTCCTCCTCGACAATTTCCAACGCTTTGATGTTCGCAGCGGCGACAGCCGGTGGGAAACCTGCGCTGAGCAACCAGGTGCGTGAAGTATTGTAGGCGTACTCGACGACGTGCTCGTCGGCCGCGAGCATACCGCCAAAGGAGCCCATCGCCTTCGAGAAGGTACCGGTCTGGAAATCGATCGCTCCGTCGAGGTCGAACTCGGCCACGGTACCGTGGCCTCCACCGAGGACCCCCTCGCCATGGGCATCGTCGACGTACGTCATCGCCCCATATTCCTCGGCCAGCTTCTGAATCTCATCGAGTGGGGCGATGTCACCATCCATCGAGAACACTCCATCGGTGACGATGAGCATCCGTTCATACTCCTCGTGTACCGATTCGAGCGCCTCTTCGAGTGAAGCCATGTCAGCGTGGTCGTAGATCACGGTATCAGCACTCGAAAGCCGCATCCCATCGATGATACTCCCGTGATTGAGTTCATCTGAGATGAAGACGTCTCCTTCATCGAGGAGTTGCGGCAACAATCCGGCATTGGCCCCGAAGCCGGTCTGATACGCTAACCCAGCCTCGGTCCCTTTGAACTCAGCAATCGCTTGGTTGAGCTGTTCTTGGATTTCCATGTATCCGGCGATGGCCCATACCGATCCGGTGCCATGGCCGTACGCATCGATTGCCTCCTTGGCAGCGGTTTTGAGCCGTTGGTCGTTGGCGAGATCGAGGTAGTTGTTGGCGGTGAGCATCGTGACCTCGTGGCCATCGACGGTCACATGCGGGTTGGTGGGTGTCTCCAGCTGTCGGAGGTTCCAGACCTCCCCGCGCTCGATCATCCCTTGAAGTCGGTCACGGAGGTAGTCGGTCTGCGTAGTCATGATCTAACCGTTTGTTCATCCGGCGGAACCTAAAACGATGATATTTCGGTGGGAGAGGATGGACTTCGATGATTTGATGCATATAAATGGTGGGGTATTGAGCAAACCTGTGGTGTGTCATCAGATATCATGAATGTCCTTGATTCGGCAAGTACCGACCTGACAATACGGTTTGAGCGATATTCGATGGACACCACCCGTTCAGCTGTGAACGTTAATCCTTTATAGAAGCACAATCAATCACTCACCGACTATGAGTCAGCGTATGCGGGGGTCACAGCCCCTTATCGTCATGAGTGAGGATGCGCAGCAAGTGAAGGATCGAGATGCCCAGGAGTACAACATCGCCGCGGCTCGAGCGGTCGCCGAGGCGGTTCGGTCGACGCTCGGCCCGAAGGGAATGGACAAGATGCTCGTCGACAGTATGGGCAGCGTCACCGTCACGAACGATGGCGTGACCATTCTGACGGAGATGGATATCGACAATCCGACGGCCGAGATGATCGTCGAGGTCGCCGAGACACAGGAGGACGAGGCTGGTGACGGTACCACGACGGCCGTGGCGGTCACTGGTGAGCTTCTCAAGAACGCCCAGGATCTGCTCGAGCAGGATATCCACCCGACGGCGATCATCAAGGGGTATCACCTTGCGAGCGAGCGCGCCCGTCAAGAGGTGGACGATATCGCCGAGGAAATCGATACCTCTGATGAAGAGATTCTCCGCCGCATCGCCGAGACCAGCATGACCGGCAAGGGCTCGGAGTTCAACAAGGGACTATTCTCCGAACTCGTCGTCGATGCGATCGGCCACGTCACCGTCGAGACCGACGAGGGTGACGACATCGTCGATCTCGAGTTCTTGAAGATCGAGACGCAGACTGGGCAATCTACCGAGCAGTCCGAGCTGCTCGCCGGTGCGGTCATCGACAAGGACCCGGTCCACGACGACATGCCACGTATCGTCGAGGATGCCAAGATCATGCTCATCAACGAATCGATCGAGGTGGAAGAGGCCGATGTCGACACTGAGGTGAGTGTCAGTGATCCTGAGCAGCTCCAGAAGTTCCTCGACCAGGAGGAAGATCAGCTCCGCCGGAAGGTCGAACAGATCAAGGACACCGGCGCGAACGTGGTCTTCTGTCAGAAGGGGATCGACGATCTCGCCCAGCACTTCCTCGCCCGTGAGGGGATCCTCGCCGTGCGACGCACCAAGAAGAGCGACGTCGAGTTCCTCAAGGAGGTCCTCGGTGCCCGGATCGTCTCCGACCTTGATGATGCCAGTGCGGATGATCTCGGTAGCGGATCTATCACCCGCGATATCAGCGATGACATGTTCTATGTCGAGGGTGAGAACGGCCACGGTGTGACGCTCCTGCTTCGAGGGTCGACAGACCATGTCGTCGACGAACTCGAGCGCAGTATCAACGACGCACTCGACGTGGTGGCTCAGACAGTCTCCGATGGACGCGCCCTGCCAGGTGGAGGCGCTGTTGAGACCGAGGTTGCCCGTCGCCTTCGTGACTATGCGGACAGCGTCAGTGGCCGCGAGCAGCTCGCGGTCGAGTCATTCGCCGACTCCCTCGAACTGGTACCCCGTGTGCTCGCTGAGAACGGTGGATTGGACAGCATCGACACGCTGGTCGATCTCCGGGCAGCTCACGAGGATGGTCAGGTACGAGCCGGACTCAACGTCCACACCGGTGATATCGAGGACACCTTCGAGTCTGGTGTCATCGAGCCTGCCCACGCCAAGGAACAGGCCATCGCCAGCGCCACCGAGGCCGCCAACCTCGTCTTGAAGATTGACGACATCATCGCTGCCGGCGATCTCTCGACCGGTGGAGACGACGACATGGATGACATGGGCGGCATGGGCGGTATGGGTGGCATGGGCGGTATGGGCGGCATGATGTAATCAGGCCGCTACTGACCCATTCCCACCGACGACGAACCGATTGCTCATCTTGTTTCTTTTACTTCAGACATGCCACTGGGAGTCGCGACCGTAGGCGCAAGATTGGTGGTGTGTGATCGCCTTCGGCCATCGATCCTGAGACTTTCCAATCCAACTACCGAGCTAGCGGTGAAGGTACTCAAGAAGAGCTAACGTGGCAGAATCGAT
>SKSH01000084.1 GCA_007118075.1 Halobacteriales archaeon | reverse complement strand
TCCTTGTCCGCCCTCCCACAGGAACCTTTTCTATGATTGCGAACGCCGATGTAGCTAGTGCGAGTCGAGAATAGTTTCATCCCGGTCACAGGTGTCGGCGAGGCGACCGAACGCAGGCTCTGGCAACAAGGTATCACCCACTGGGATCAGTTCGATTCCTCGGTCGTGGGCTCGACGATCGGGGACCGAGTGGAGTCCTATATCGAGATGGCCAAACCACGGCTTGCCGAGGGAGATTCGACGTTTTTCGATGAGACCTTTCCAGGAAGGTCTCATTGGCGCCTCTATGAGACTTTCAGGGACGCAGCTTGCTTCCTCGACATCGAAACGACCGGTCTTGACTTCGACCGTAATGACGTGACGGTAGTCTCCATCCATGGAAACGACCGGACGACAACGTTGGTGCATGGAGACGATCTCACCCGGGATCGTCTTCTCGAGGAGCTAGCAGCGGTCTCGTTGGTCGTCACGTTCAACGGCAAGCGCTTCGACATTCCATTCCTCGAGGCGGCGTTCGATATCTCGATTGACCTCCCTCATCTGGATCTCATGTATCCTTGTCGGCGAATCGGTCTCCACGGTGGGCTCAAGGGGATCGAGCAGACACTTGGTATCGATCGAGGGCATGATGATATCTCAGGCCGTGATGCCGTTCGGTTATGGCACAAATACGAGCGGCGGAACGACATTAGCGCCCTCGAGACACTCATCGAATACAACCGTGATGATACCGTCAACCTCGTCAGTCTCGCAGATATCGTCACTGATCGCCTCCATGAGAGTGTGTTCGACGAGGTGCTCGATGGTCAGCAAGACCGGTTGATCGAATGAGCTGATTGTCAGTTCTGAATGGCCTTGATCGCCCCACGACTGACTCCGCCTATTGCAATACTAATTTAATAGCCTCGGTGTGATGGTTGGTGCATTCTTGAAGACGCACTCGTCTATCCAAAGCGAGGGGATTGGCTCCGCTCGCTCGTCATCGGTGGGATTCTGATCTTCTTCTCGTTCTTGATCATCCCTGGTTTCATCGTCTACGGATACCTCTTACGGGTACTCTCTGGATCATATGATGGACGCCCCGATCCACCGGTGTTCGATGACTGGATATCCATGTTGATCAAGGGCTTCATCGCCTGGTTGATCTCAATTGCGTACTCGATCCCGCTCATCTTGTACACCCTATTGTTGATCCCATTGGTTGGCTTCGGTGCACTGACTGGTGGCCAGGCAGAGATATTCGCCGGTGCCGCCGCAATCTGGGTGTTCGGTGCATTCTTCCTCTCGATCCTCATTGGCTATCTATTACCAGCAGCATATACGAACTACGCCAGGACCGACCGAGCTGGAGCCGCTTTCGAACTCGGGACGATCACGTCGATCGCATTCACCCGTGACTACCTGGTTGGCATCATCTTCGCCCTCATCATCGGATTGATGTTCGGGATCTTGATTGGAATACTGAGCATCACCGTTATCGGTGCCGTCTTGATTCCCTTCCTGTCGTTCTACATGACAATGGCGATGGCGTACGTCATCGGCCGGTCGGTAAGCAAGGCAAGTCGTTGAAGGAGCGAGTAGCTAACCGGTTGGATTATTCACGGGATGGACGACCGGTTCGTCGTTGTTCACCGCGATGATCTGGTCTGCGACCGACTCAGAGATCGTTCGTTGTGCCCGGTCTGATGTACCAGCGATGTGCGGGGTGAGGAGGATCCGCTCGCACGTCGTCAGTGGATGTGCCGCCTCGAGTGGCTCGTCCTCGAAGACGTCTATCCCAGCCCCGGCGAGTTGTTCGCGTTCCAATGCACTGACCAATGCCTCTTCATCGACGATGCCACCTCGGGACACGTTGATGAGGTAGCCACCTTCAAGCAGATTGAGGATCCGCTCATCGATCATACCACTAGTATCCTCGGTCAATGGGGTGTGAATCGAGAGGATGTCGGCTCGTTTTGCACACTCTTCGAGGGCCACTTTCGTGGCGCCAATTTCCTCAAGTGCATTTCCTCTGATGTGTGGATCGGTGACGAGTACCTTGATGCCAAGCTGTATCGCACGCTCAGCGACGGAACGACCGATTCGGCCAAAACCAACCACCCCAAAGGTACAGTCGATCAGTTCCCCACCGTCGTAGGTGGACTTCGGCCACTTCCCGGATTTGGTCTGCTGATCGGTCCACGGAAGCGCTCGAACAAGTGCGTATGCCATGGCGAAGGTGTGTTCGGTGACCGCATCGACACCACCGGTGGGGGCATTGACGACCTGGACCCCGGCGGAGGTCGCGGTACTTAGATCGATGTTATCGACACCGATTCCAGCACGGGCGATGACCTTCAGTGATGGAGCTTCCGCGATTCTTGCGGCGGTCACCTCGGTTGCAGACCGGACGATCAGAGCATCAGCCTTCGAAATCGCTGTATCCAATTGCTCGCCTGATAGATCAGTGGCATCTCTCACCTCGAATCCAGCCGATTCTAGGCGCTTAACCCCTACCTCGTGGATTGGATCTGCAATGACAACATGCATTGACAAACCCCAGCGTCGCCGGTGAGAAATAGCTTGCCAGGCGGATTTTCCATCTTCGTTGATGAATCACAATCTCGCCATCACCGACTACACGAGCGGTCTTGTGAGGATGGGTAGGATGCGATACCGGATATTTCTGATCGAATAGGTCGATTACGGGTCGATGTTGACCCCCAATTTGCTGTCACCCGACCCTTGCTCAATGGGTGTTGTTAACGTCGCTATTCTTGCCGCTGCCCTCGCCGAGGTCGCCGATGAGCTCAGCGATATCCTTGCCTTTGCTCTCACCGGGGAGGATGTCACCGAGCGTTGCTCCAAGGGCTGCCGCTGCCCAGATAACCGTCACCCGCGCCAGCTGTTCGAGCGTCGTTGGATCTTGCTCATGCAGCCGTCCCCACATGAACATCGTCAGGAAGGCAACCCAAAACGAGACGGTAAGGATACCGAGAAGTCGTTTTGGGATGAACCCAAACAGGAGTCGAACCTTTATCTCTCGAAAGTCGGTGTAGTAGAGCAATCCAGAAACAAGGATGACGATGAAAACCACGTTAACGGTCAAAAAGAGCGGCAACGGACCGACCGAGAATTCAGCGAACCATTCAGCAATCTCGAAGACACCGTCTTCAACGAGCAGTGGCAGTGAGAAGATGATCCCACCCACAAACCCCTCGGCAACATCTCGAGAGGTGTATTTCTTGATCCGGTCGCTACCGGGGACGCGTTCGAGTATCCGTCTGGTTCGTCGAACTGCTTGCAGTTCTTTCGAACCCGTCACAGCTTCTTCGAGCTCGTCTAACTGGTCAAATACGTCCTGAAGTTCGTAGGTACCACCACCCGCTTTGAGAGTATCCTCGCGGCTCATACACATCCCTCCGATGAGAGTTGTAAAAAGCGAATGGTGACCTCATCAACCACTTCGTCATTAGAATGTTGGAACACAATTCTGTCTTAGGGATTCCTCGTTCACCGACTCCTTTTCCATCATGGGGTGGTTTCTGAGACGGCACCCACTCGTCTCGGTCAAGTCGACCGTGATTGCATCGAATAGAGTTCGGCATAAGGTCCGC
>SKSH01000108.1 GCA_007118075.1 Halobacteriales archaeon | reverse complement strand
GCTTCCAGCGATGGTAGAGGTACTCATCGAGGAGACCGGTGTTGAGGCTGCACCACTGACACCAGCAGAGGGGACGACACCTGAGTGGCGATCGCTCGGATATGGTTGGCTTGAACAGTGGCGCGAGATCAACCTACCGTCGCTGGAGGCGGCACTTGTAACAAGACAGAATTAACTCATGCGAACTCCAGCCTCTTGGAACGTGGAAGCTGATCGATGACGACGATCGTTGACGTGACGGATGTGACGTTCTCCTATGGAGAGGAATCCGCATTGGAGGACATCACATTCTCAGTCGAGACCGGAGAGTTCCTCGGGATGATCGGCCCGAATGGATCGGGCAAGACCACCCTCTTGCATCTCATGTTGGGTCTGCTCGAACCGGATGTGGGAGAGGTACAGCTCTTCGGCCAGCCAGCAAGCGAGTTCGATGCCGGCCATCGGATCGGATATGTGGGACAGCGGGCGACAGACCGGACTGGGGCAATGCCAGCGACGGTCAGGGAGGTCGTGGCGATGGGTCGGACCGCCCATGCAGGTCGTTCGAGGTTGACCAGCGAAGATATCGCTGCCATCGAGGATGCAGTCGAGACAGTCGATGTCGCTGATCTGCTCGATCGCCGCATTGATCAGTTATCCGGGGGACAACGCCAACGAGCCCTCATCGCCAGAGCTCTTGCTTCGGAACCAGAACTGCTCGCACTCGATGAACCGACCGCTGGTGTTGATGCGGATTCTCGAGACCGTTTTTATGGACTCCTCGGGGAATTGAACGAGGCTGGGATAACCATCATCCTCATCGAACACGACATCGACGTGCTCACCTCGTTCGTGGGAACTGTAGCTTGCCTGAACCGTCGGCTCTATCACCATGGTGATGTGCACGCATTCCTCGATTCCGAGGCGCTCTCAGAGGCATATGGCCGCGAACACGCGATTATCGGACACGACCATCCATGATGGACGATCCCTGTTCCGCCGAAGATCGACCTGAAGCCAACTCATCAAACCCTCCATCGATCGACCGAATCAGTCGGCTACGCAGTGGCCTCGAGTACATCGGATTGGCGGTTACCTTCCTCCTTGCAACGACGATGCTGTTGTTCCTCGTGGCCGATTGGTATTACACACTCTCAATCACTGGATCACCAACGGCTGGCTGGTTCATCTCGGGATTCCAGGGAGCTGGGGAGTGGATCGATTTCTACCTCGGATCGGACGTATTCTGGTTGCGAACGACCTGGCGTTCGATCGCAACGGGAGTGCTCATCGGCGTCGCCGCTCCGGTCCTTGGTGCGTTCTTGATCCACCGACAAATGGCACTCATCGGTGAGACCCTTGCACACGCAGCGTTTGCCGGTGTTGCAGTCGGGGTTCTCGTCGTCACCGCCTCTGGTTCATTCGGATGGATCACGCTTCACAGCGGACACTTGTTGTACGTGGCCGCTCTCGTCGCCGTGGGGGTTGCACTCGGGCTCCAGTGGCTCACTTCGAGAACTGACTCGTACGGTGATGTCCCAATTGCCATCATTCTGAGTGGTAGTTTCGCCGTTGGGACCCTCCTCATCCACTGGGGTCGTGATTTCGCGACGATCACGGTTGACATCGAAGGGTTCCTGTTCGGGAGTATCGCTATCGTGACACCTGAGAGTGCCCGTCTGATGGCTATCCTCACCATCGCTGTCGTCGCGATCGTCGGTGTACATTACAAGCAATTGCTTTTCATCACGTTCGACGAACGAGCTGCTCGCGTAGCAGGCATCCAGGTCGATCGTTACAACGTGTTGCTTATCATCCTGACAGCGGTGGTCGTCGTCGGGGCGATGCAGATCCTTGGGGTCATCCTTGTCGCGGCGATGTTGGTCGTCCCGGCGGCGACCGCATCGCTCCTCGCGGCGAGCTTTCGAGAGACGATGTACCTCTCGATCATCTTCGGCCAGCTCTCTGTGCTCGGTGGATTGGCCATCGCGCTCTCCGGCCAGCTCCCGCCGGGTGGGTCGATCGTGGTCGTCTCCATTGGCTGGTACCTCCTTGCTGTGATTGGTTCGGACCGGACGTTAACTGGCCTATCAGTCCATTGAACTGGGTCAGCACAGTTAACTATCCTCGTCGTTCACGGTCTCGCAATGCCCCGTTCACCGGTGGAGGCGATCGAGGGTCTCATCCATCCGGATACGCAGGTACGAGGAGGAGCCGTCGATCTCACCGTCGACAAGGTCTACACCATCGACGAACCAGCTCACCTCGACTTTGGTGGGAGTGAACTCCAGCTGGCGGCAACCACCGAGCTCCTCCCTGAACAGCGTATGCCACAGGAGGACCTCGGTTGGTGGTCGCTGGACGCAGGAATGTACCTCATCGAGTACAATGAACGATTGGTCGACCCACCAGCATTCATCCAACCACGCGACGTGCTCATTCGCGGGGGCGGGATGCACGCAAGCGGATGGGTGTGGGAGCTCACCCAGGTGGGACTGTTCGTGGGTGGTGGACTGGAACTCAAGGAGAACGCACGCATCTCCACACTCTGGCCAGCACCGCCTGTTGACACCCCAGAGAGCCCCTAACACGAGGTGATTCCAAGCGCTAGCCTTTTAAGGTCGTATCCGATAACATCGGCACAGTCTACTGTCGGCACCTGAAAGCGTACCGGCATGGACCTCCGCGTGCTCGTCCCGACGTCCGTGGTCCGGGACGCCGCCGATCGACGAGCTGCCACCTATAAACTTGGGTGGTTCGCTCGCTCTGCGGCAATCTACGGGGTATCTGACCTCGTGATCTTCCCGGATCCTGCGGGCGCGGCCCCAGACGATAGGGAGTTCGTCACGACGGTGTTGCGCTACGCAACCACCCCGCCCTACCTCCGAAAGGAGGCATTCGGGCGACGCGACGAACTGTCGGCCGTTGGTGTCTTGCCGCCGCTTCGGCTGCCGACATGGACCGGCTCCGAATCAAAGGATTCGGGGTCGATAAGAGAAGGAATCGTGACCGAGGTCGGAGCTGATGGGCGCGTCCGGGTCAATTGCGGCTTGCAACACCCGATCTCCCTTGTGGTGGCGGATGGCGATCCGCCGGCAAAGGGAGAACGCGTGACCGTCAGAATCTCTTCGCGAGAACCGGTTCGGGCAAAACTCCTCGATGAGGAGCCACCCGGACCACGTGTCTCCGAACGATCGCTATCGTCGGCGCTCAACGCCGATGATGCAGGGCTCCGAATCGCCACCTCACGGCTGGGCCACCCGCTCACCATCGGTCTGCTCGAAGGACCGTTGGCGGTGCGCCACCGGATGCCAGTCACCCTGGCATTCGGCTCCCCCGACCGTGGACTCGTCGAGATTTGCGATTCGCTCGGAATCGACGCAACCATTCCGGATGTGTCGAGGCCGATCGAAGCGCCGATCGAGGCTGTGCCTGATCGTCCGTTCGATCTCTGGTTGAACACGATTCCGGACCAACAAAGCGAGGTGGTCCGTACGGAGGAGGCGATCATCGCCTCTCTCGCGTGCCTCCATCTCAAGGAGTAAACGAATGCCAACAAAACGCAGACCACGCAAAGGATCGATGGGGTTCAGCCCCCGAAGCCGAGCCACCGACGAGGTCCCACGATTCTCGTCGTGGCCGGAAGGTGACGGCCAGCCGGCGCTTCAGGGCTTCGCCGGATACAAAGCCGGCATGACGAGCGTGATGCTCGTCAATGATGTGGCTGATTCACCTCGAGAGGGGATGGAACAGTCAGTCGGGGTCACCGTCATCGAGGTACCGCCGATGCACGCCGTGGCTCTCCGTGCCTACACGGAGACTCACTACGGCCTCGAACCAATCACTGATCTCTGGACCGATTCGGTTCATGAAGATCTCGAACGGGCCATCGATGCCCCCCTCGGCAGTGGGGATGAAACCGCGATCGACGAAGCCATCGCCGCTGGTGAAGTGGACGACATCCGGGTATTGACGCACACGGTACCAACGGCGGTCGATGGAATCCCTCGTCGGACCCCCCAGTTGATGGAGACTCGAATCGGAGGTGGCGAGATCGAGGAACGATTCGAGTACGCGCGTGAACTAGTATTCGGCGAAGATGCGATCGATGCAGCGGACCTGTTCCGCCCCGGCGAGTACGTTGATGTCGCGGCGGTGACCAAGGGGAAGGGGACCCAAGGGCCGGTCAAGCGCTGGGGTGTCCAGATGCGAAAGGGCAAGCACGCCCGACAGGGATACCGACGGCGCATCGGTAACCTTGGGCCGTGGAATCCATCCCGTGTTCGCTCGACGGTTCCTCAGCAGGGGCAGACGGGGTACCACCAACGGACGGAACTCAACAAGCGAATCCTCGCCATCGAGGATGGTGATTCGGCCAGTGTCGACGGTGGCTACGTAAACTACGGAGAGGTAGACGGGCCACATCTGCTGGTGGAGGGTTCGGTCCCTGGTCCACGAAAACGCCTCGTGCGATTGCGACCGGCGATCAGAACGAACCGACAGCCACGACTCGATCCGGAGATCCGACACGTGGCGACAACTTCGAATCAGGGGTGATCACATATGGACGTACCAATTTATGACATCGACGGCACCGAAACCACCGAGTTGACACTGCCGTCGGTCTTCGAGACACCGTATCGACCGGATCTCATCCGACGTGCCGTCGTTGCGATGCATGCCAATGCTGCCCAACCGTACGGAGCGGATTCGCACGCTGGGCTCCGGACATCGGCCGAATCCTTCGGGGCCGGTCGAGGTGTGGCAATGGTCCCACGATCAAACAACCGGGCCAAGCGGGTCCCACAGACCGTCGGAGGACGACGGGCACACCCGCCGAAATCAGAAGCTGATCGTGGAAAGGGGATCAACGATCAGGAACGAAAACTGGCCACCAGAAGCGCCCTCGCGGCGACGGCTGATCCAGCACTCGTCGCTGCTCGTGGCCATGTGTTCGATGAGGACCTGTCAACACCGATCGTCGTCGATGATTCATTCGAATCGCTCGAGCGGACCAAGGAGGTCGTCGAGTTCATTGAAGCACTTTCTATCGACGGAGACATTGACCGAGCTGATCAGAACCGGTCCCGTCGTGCTGGTCGTGGTACCATGCGTGGTCGAGCACGGCAGCAGCCGGTTTCCATCCTCTTTGTGACCTCTGATGCCGCTGGACCGTCTCGTGCCGCCAGGAACTTGGCTGGCGCGGACGTGGCCACAGCGAGCAACGTCAGCGTCAAAGACCTCGCCCCCGGTGGGCACCCAGGTCGATTGACCGTATTCACCGAGGCAGCGATCAAGGAGGTGGCACAGCGATGACTGGACTTATCGAGCATCCACTGGTCACCGAGAAGGCAATGAACCTCATGGACTTTGAGAACAAGCTACAGTTCATTGTCCGGGATACGGCAACCAAGCCCCAGATCGCAGAGGCGGTCGAGTCTCGATTCGACGTCCACGTCGTCAGTGTAAACACGCAGATGACCATGAAGGGTACCAAGAAGGCGACCGTCACCCTCTCGAACGATGACGATGCTGGTGAGGTCGCCTCGAGAATCGGGGTGTTCTGAAGATGGGACGACGGATCCAAGGTCAACGACGTGGCCGTGGTACATCGACCTTCCGAGCTCCCTCACACCGGTACAAGGCCTCCCTCAGCCACCAGAACGTCGATGATGGCGACTTATTGGTCGGTGAGGTCATCGGTATCGAGCACGATCCCGCCCGATCTGCACCGATCGCCGAGGTTGAGTTCGAGAGTGATTCTGATCGCCCGGATCGCCGGTTAGTGCTCGCTCCTGAGGGCATCGGTCTGGGTGATCGGATCGAGATCGGCATCTCAGCGGCGATCGAACCGGGCAACACCCTCCCACTGTCAGAGATCCCGGAAGGGGTCGCCATCTGCAACGTGGAGAGCCGCCCTGGTGATGGTGGAGCGTTCGCTCGAGCCGGTGGGACGAGTGCGACACTCATCGCTCACGAGCGCCACGCTGCAGTGGTCAAGCTCCCGAGTGATGCGCTCAAGCGACTCCACCCACGATGCCGGGCGACAATCGGCGTCGTAGCGGGTGGTGGCCGGCGTGAGAAACCGTTCGTCAAAGCGGGCAACAAGTACCACAAGATGCGCGCACGCGGGTCGAAGTACCCGACAGTGCGGGGTGTCGCCATGAACGCGGTCGATCACCCGTTCGGTGGTGGTGGCCGTCAGCACCCAGGCCGACCGAAGAGTGTCTCGTCGAATGCATCGCCGGGACGCAAGGTCGGTGACATCGCTTCGCGAAAGACCGGACGAGGTGGCAAGGCATGAGTCAAACCGATTATCAAACCGGCCTCGAGGGTGAGTTCACCTACCGAGGTCATACGATTGAAGAGTTGCAGGCGCTGTCGCTGGATGAAGTTGCGGAACTGCTGCCCGCCCGGCTGCGGCGGAGTATCAAGCGAGGCCTGACCAGGGAGCAGGAGGTCTTGCTCCGGAAGGTCAGTGCCGCCGAACCTGAGGAGACGGCGAAGTCACCACTTCGGACACACCTGCGAGATATGCCGGTGCTTCCGGAGATGATTGGTTTGACCTTCGCGGTCCACAACGGCCAGGAGTTCGAACGGGTCGAGATCAAGCCGCAGATGCTTGGTCACTACCTCGGCGAGTTCCAAATGACGAGAAACCGGGTCGAGCACGGCCAGGCAGGTATCGGTGCGACGCGCTCGTCGAAATTCGTACCACTCAAATGAGGTGTTAGGTATGGGTATCGATTACAGCGTCAAGGTGGATCCGGATCGAAGTGCACGGGCGATGCTTCGAGAGCGGGAGATGAGCCACAAGCACAGCATCGAACTGGCCAGAGAGATCAAGGGCCGCACCGCCGGTCAGGCGGTCGAGTACCTGGAAGCCGTCAACGCAGGCGATGAACCCGTCCCGTTCCGTCGGTTTAACAGTGGGACCGGTCACCGATCGAACCTCGATGGCTGGGATGCCGGTCGGTATCCGAAGAAGGCGAGTGCCGCCTTCCTCGATCTGCTCGAGAATGCCATCAACAATGCAGAGAACCAAGGTTTCGACGGTGAACAGATGATCGTCACACATTGTGCTGCCCACAAGGTTGGCGAAGTCCGCGGCATCAGACCGCGTGCGATGGGTCGAGCAACAGACTGGAACACCCCGTTGGTCGACGTGGAATTGATCTTAGAGGAGGTAGATCAGTAGCATGGCTGATGAGTTGAAATTCATCCGCGATGGGCTCCAGCGGTCTCAGATTGACGAGTTCTTTGCAGAGGAGCTTGGGCGTGCTGGCTACGGTGGCATGGAACTCGCCAAGACACCGATGGGTACCCAGATCGTGCTCAAAGCCGAGAAGCCAGGGATGGTTATCGGAAAGGGTGGTGAGAACATCCGGAAGGTCACGGCCGAGCTCGAATCCCGTTTCAATCTCGACGATCCACAGATCGATGTACAAGAGGTGGAGGATCCTGACCTCAATGCTCGGATCGTGGCCGATCGACTGGCCAACGCCCTCGAACGAGGGTGGTACTTCCGCAAGGCTGGTCACACGACGTTAGAGCGGATCATGAGTTCCGGAGCACTCGGTGCACAGATCGTCATGGCCGGGACGGTCACCGGTTCACGGTCTCGTGTCGAGAAGTTCACCGCCGGTTACATCAAGCACAACGGTGAACCGGCCGAGGAACTCGTCGATACCGGTCAAGGTGTTGCGGTGATGAAGCTCGGGACGATTGGCGTCACGGTGAAGATCATCCCCCCAGACGCCGAGTTGCCAGACGATTTCCGTATCCATGATGATGCTGATATCTCCGACCTCGTTCCAGAGGGTGTCGAAGTGCCATCGTCCGACGATGATGCGGAACCAGCGGAAGCCCCTTCTACCGATGATGTGCAGGCGGAGTCGCCCACCGACGATGAAGAGGTCGCCCCGGTCGAGGAGGAGCTCGTCGACCCCGATGAGGAACCTGCAGATGAAGAGCCAGTCGAAGACCAAACCGTAGAAGCCGAAGAGGATGCTGAAGGGGAAGATATCGAGGCGAAGGCTGCACGTCTCGTCGAGGAACTTGATGCAGCCATGGAGGACGACGCATGACGATACTACATCCAGCAGAGATCCGTGATATGACGCCGGCCGAGCGGCAGGCAGAACTCGAGGATCTCGAGACGGAACTGTTGAACGAGATGTCGGTCCTCGCAGCTGGTGGTGCACCGGAGAATCCCGGTCGAATCCGCGAGCTTCGACGGACCGTCGCTCGGATCAAGACGATCCAAACGGAGGAAGGCGACGACCCTGAAGAGGTGGTGCTCTGATGGCACTCGGTCTCGGTGTCACCGAACCACCCGAAGCCTGTACCGATGAGCACTGCCCGTTCCACGGAGAGCTGGCAGTCCGTGGTCAGATACTCGAGGGGACGATTGCCTCGACATCAATGGACAAGACGGTCGTCGTCGAGCGAGAGTACGATGTGCGTGTCCCCAAGTATGACCGATACATGAAACGACGGTCACGTGTTTCGGCACACCATCCACCGTGCCTCGATCTTGCCGTTGGTGACCGTGTGCGGATCATTCAGACCCGGCCGCTCTCGAAGACCAAACATCACGTGGTGGTCGAGCGGCTCGAGGGGGGTGATGAGTGATGGAGGCTATCAAGGCTGACGTGACCGCTGGACTCACGAAGGGGTCCCGACTGGTCTGTGCCGATAATACCGGCGCACAAGAGCTCAAGCTCATCAGCGTCGATGGGTACTCCGGTCGGCTGAACCGCCAACCACGTGGCGGACTCGGCGACCGCGTCACCGTATCGGTGACTCGGGGGACCCCTGAGATGCGTCGTCAGGTACTCAAAGCGGTCATCATCCGCCAGCGCCAGCCCATCCGCCGGCCTGACGGAACCCGCGTCACCTTCGAGGATAACGCGGCAGTGATCATCGATGAGATGGACGATCCACGAGGTACCGAAATCAAAGGACCAATCGCTCGGGAGGTCGCCGAGCGATTCGGAAGCATCGCAAGCACGGCCACGATGATCGTATGACGTCAAAACAACCAAGAAAACAGCGACAACGAGCACGAAGCGCCCCGTTGCATGCGCGACATCGGAATGTTAGGTCGACGCTCGACGAGGACCTCAGAGAGGAGTACGGGTGCCGTAACGCCCGCGTCTGTCAAGGCGATACCGTCGAGGTCATGCGAGGTGACTTCGCAGGCCACGAGGACGAGGTCGTTCGTGTCGACACCAAAGCCGGCGAGGTTCACGTCGATGGTGTCACGATCGAGACCGCCGACGGCGAGGAGGTGGCTCGACCACTGAAGGCGAGCAATCTTCGAATCACCGAGCTCAACGAGGACGATCCTGTCAGGATGGACCGTCTCAGCGACGAGGATGGTGAGGACGAATGACGCATAAGAAACGACTGGCGGCACCAAACACCTGGCCGATCGAGCGCAAGACGGAGACATTCACCGTCCATGCTGGGGCTGGTCCCCATGGTGAAAGCGGTGTCCCGCTCGTCATCATTCTCCGCGACATCCTCGGATATGTCGACACGGCGAAGGAAGCCAAGTACGCCGTTCGGAGTGGCTATATCGGCGTCAACGGATCGGTCGTGACCGATCATCGTCAACCGG
The DNA here is from genome assembly GCA_007118075.1 of Halobacteriales archaeon. GTDB lineage: Archaea > Halobacteriota > Halobacteria > Halobacteriales > SKSH01 > CAZXER01. Next base: position 3,311 of record SKSH01000108.1, on the reverse strand, counting down.
TCGGACTCTTCGATATCATCACGTTCGACGAACGCGGGGAATACTACCGTGTCTTCCCAGAGGCAGGTGGTCGTCTCTCGCTGACTCCGATCGATCCAGCATCGGCCGAAACGAAGCTCTCAAAGGTCACCGACAAGCAGCAGGTGGCCGGCGGGCGGACCCAGCTGTCGTTGCACGATGGCCGGACGGTCCTCGTCGATGATGCAGGCGATTACAATACACACGATTCGGTCATCATCGACCTCGAATCAGGCGACATTGTCCATCATCTCCCCTACGGAGAGGGATCGATGGTGACGGCGGTTGCCGGGAGCCACGCCGGTGAGATCGGCGTCATCGAGGTGATCGAGGTCCACCCAGGTAGCAGCGCCAACACCCTTCGTGTCGAGACCGATGATGGCTTCTTCGAGACGATCGAGGAGTATGTCGTCGTCATCGACGAGAACTTCACGGATGGTGATGCAGATGAGTGAGGCTACGACGCAGTCGATGCGTGGTCCACGCGTCGAGAAGGTCGTTGTGAACATGAGCATCGGTCGCGGTGGGACCGAACTGGAGCATGCAGAGTCGATCCTCGAATCGATCACCGGTCAACAACCGGTTCGAACCGAGGCCAAGCGAACCATCCCTGCGTTCGATCTCAGACAGGGCGTCCCCATCGGTGCGAAGGTCACCCTCCGTGGTGATCGAGCCGAAGCGTTCTTAGAGACCGCGCTGGAGCTGGTGACACTCTCACCAAGGCAATTCGACGAGACAGGGAACGTCAGCTTTGGAATCAGCGAACACACCGACTTCCCTGGACAGGAATACGACCCGATGATCGGGTTATACGGCATGGATGTGACGATCAATCTCACCCGGCCAGGGTATCGGGTTGCCAAGCGAGACCGTGGCACTCAGTCGATTCCCGAACAGCATCGACTCACCCCGAGCGAGGCAGCATCGTACCTCGAAGACCGCTTCAGCGTGGAGGTGGCCAATGAGTGAAGAAACGACCACGGAGACCAGGCATACCGGTCAACAGCACGACTGCAACCGTTGTGGCCGAAAACAGGGACTCGTCGGCAAGTACGAGATATGGCTCTGTCGCCAGTGCTTCCGTGAGATTGCCCGCGATATGGGCTTCAAAAAGTACAGCTAGGATCATGGTCAGTCAAAACACCCTCAGTAATGCGCTCAACGGGCTCAACAATGCGGAGGCAGCCGGTAAGCTCCGTCACACAATCGAGCCCGCCTCGAACGAGATTCGAGCCGTCCTCGACGTGCTCGATGAGCGTGGGTACATCGCAGGATACGAGATGGTCGACGACGGCAAGGCAGGCAAGTTCGTCGTCGAGCTGAAGGGGTCCATCAATGAATGTGGCCCCATCGAGCCCCGCTACTCGGCCGGATACGACGGCTTCGAGCGGTGGGAGAAACGCTATTTGCCCGCCCGTGACTTCGGTGCGCTCATCGTGACGACCAGTCACGGTGTCATGAGCCACTACGATGCTCGAAGCGAGCGCGTCGGTGGGCAACTTATCGGATACGTCTACTAACCATGGCACGAATCGAAATCCAGATCCCAGACGACGCGACCGTCACCGTTGATGAGGTGACGGTCACCGTCGAGGGACCAAATGGTGCCGTTGAGAAGCGGCTGTGGTACCCGGATGTGTCCATCGAAGTAGACGACGACATGGTCGTCCTCGAATCGGTAACAGATGATCGAGCGACACAAGCCACGTTGGGCACGTTCGAGAGTCACATCGAAAACATGCTCCATGGCGTCATCGAGGGATGGGAGTACCACATGCAGTCGGTTTACGCTCACTTCCCGATGCAGGTCTCCGTGCAGGGGGACGAACTCGTCATCGAGAACTTCCTCGGTGAGCGTTCCCCTCGGCGGACCCCGATCCGGGGCGAGACCGAGATTGAGATCGATGGAGAACACCTCATCCTTAGCGGACCGGACAAGGAGGCGGTCGGACAGACTGCTGCTGACATCGAACAGCTCACTCGGGTACCGGGTAAGGACATCCGGGTGTTCCAGGATGGCGTCTATATCACAGAGAAACCACACGGGGGATTGAAGTATGAGTGACGAAGGACCACAGGAGTTGGAGGATATCAGCGGTGTCGGTGCCGCGAAAGCCGATGCCCTACGAGAGGCTGGTTACGAGACGGTCGATGACATCCGAGCTGCCTCTCGTGAGGACCTCTCTGCGGTGGAGGGAATCGGTAATGCATTGGCCGCTCGTATCAAGGCGGACGTCGGCGAGCTCGTCGTCGAGGAGACTGAGGCTGAGATCGAGGAGGCAGTCGATGAGGAGGAACCTGAGGCGGCGGCCCCCGTGGAGACGGAGCTCCGTCCCCGCGGCCATGTCGAAAAGGAACCTACGCTCACGGCCGAGGAGCGACGACTGCTCGGTACCCGTGATTCCCCGACGTTCAACCGTCAGGATCATCACAAGAAGCGACGGGTACCGACGAGTTGGCGTCGACCCCGTGGAACACATTCGAAACAGCGCAAGGGGATCAAGGGCAAGGGTGCCAAGGTTGCAGCTGGCTACCGGAGCCCGGTTGCTGTCCGAGGTCGCCACCCGTCCGGTTTCGAGGAGGTCCCCGTGCACACGGTCGACGACCTCGATGATGTCGATCCAGACCGAGAAGCGATTCGGATCGGTTCGACCGTCGGTGGCCGCAAGCGAGAGCGAATCGAGGCGGTTGCTGAGGACCGAGAAATCAGGGTTCTTAACCCGACCTATGTGGAAGAGGTGGTGTCCGACGATGAGTAACCTGAAGGCACAGCGACGACTCGCAGCGGATGTCCTCAATGTCGGTGAGAATCGGGTATGGTTCGATCCCGACGCGCAGGGTGAGATCGCCTCCGCGATCACCCGAGATGAGATTCGAGATCTCGTCGATTCGGGTCGGATTCAGGCGAAATCAGCACGCGGTAACTCACGAAGCCGCGCTCGAGAGCGCAACGCCAAGCGTGCGTATGGCCATCGGAAAGGTCACGGGACCCGTAAGGGGAAGGCCTCGGCCCGACATGACGACCGTGATGTCTGGATTGACAGCATTCGTGCCCAGCGCCGCGAGCTCAGACAACTCCGCGATGATGGGCTCATCGAACCATCGGTCTATCGGGAGGTCTACAACAAGGCACGCGGCGGTGAGTTCGACAGCGTCCGATACATGAAGGCGTACCTCGAGACCAACTATGATGTCGAGCTTGAAGGAGGTGAGTTGTGATGGCGACCGGCCCTCGATATAATGTCGAGCTCCGTCGACGCCGGGAAGGACTCACCGATTACCGACAGCGTCTG
>SKSH01000149.1 GCA_007118075.1 Halobacteriales archaeon | reverse complement strand
GATCCCACCCGATGGTGGGCGGAATGGATCGGTCTCCATGACCACCGATCCGTCGGCTGCATCATACACCGCCGCACTCGCTGCCCAGGCAGTCCCCTCGATCCCGAATATCCGTGGTGGGCGATCGTGAGCCATCAGCGCACGCCTCCGACGGCTAGCTTGCTCATACCATCAGGTGCTTTACGAGGAAACCCGAACAAATGCCCATGGCAGACCGACTCACGTTCACCATCACAGCTGATGACGGCTCCAGTGACGAACTCACAGTACCAGCCGGGCTCTTGGACCAACTTGTCCGTGGCGACGCACCAAGTGCAGCCGCGCTCGGTGACATCGCACTGCTTGCGCTCGCACAGCAAGTGCATGGGATGGTGCATCACGGTCATGGCGGGGCGGACGATACCCTCCTCGAGCTCGAAGCATCGACGATGGAGCTCTTTGAAGAGCGTTTTGGCGCAACATTCGGTGAGGTCACCGGGCACGCCCACTGAACTCACCAAGGGGGTAATCGACTATTCGACCGTCTCACTGTAGCCACAGCGGCCACAGTGCCGACGGTCCTCGTGATTGGCCAAGAAGGTTTCCTCACACTCAGGACACCAATCATTGGTCGGGGTGCCATCCTCATCGTAGAGTTCATATCGGGCCATGAATCGGATCAGGCCTCCTCGGCCTCGCCAGCAGCCTCCGAATCCGAGGTGATCTTGTTACGTTCTAACACGTACTCCCGCTCGATCTCCTTCGCGACGGCGTCATCGTCGTAAACTTTGGCACGACCGATGGTCGTGCGCATCCCGAACTTCGTGTTCAAATCGCGGATGACGACCTCATCAGCATCCTTGTTGAGCTTCGCGGCGAGGCTGTCCCTGACGGAGAGCCGTTCTGGTGTCGCCTCATCGTGGACGACCCGGAACGTCACATCCGTCCGATGTAACATCGGATTTTCAGATTCTTCGATAATTTCGATTTCCATAGTGGTATCCAGTTACTTGAGGGTTGCCAGAAATCCGTAAAAGGATTTCGAAGGGGGCGTTAGCCGCTTGGATGACCGATAAGTGCGAGAAACGTCTCTTGATCGCCCTCGAGATGGCCGAGCATGGCACGTACGGTCGCCTTGATTGATGCATCGACTGTCACCGCGACCATGCCCTCACCAGGTTGCCCGTAGACAACTGTCGCCCCGATGGGTGCAGCAAGGATTACAGGTAGTACTGCGAGATCTTCCTCACCGACCACCTCGAGTAGCACGTGGTCGTCAGCGGCGATCGCCCGGACGACCGAGCGGGTGAGCTCGCTCGTGATGGTCGCCGGCGGATTGGCGACCTGTTCTGCCTCACCAACGGTTGCCGTGATTCGTTCGATCGCAGAATCAACCGGCTCTCGTTCGGTATGACCGTCGACGATCGCGACCGATGGGAAGTGTCCGGCCTCTACCAGGGTTGCCGTCACCACGTCGCCGACGGTGATGATTGGTCGTCCAGCGGTCTCGAGCAACTGGTCGGGATCGACGAACAATGGACCGAGTGGATCTTTGAATTCGTGGCGATGCTCGTCCGGTAGACGGAGCAGGACCTCTGCCTCGGCATCCGAGGGCATCTGCTCACCTGACCTTGAGCGCGTACTTGCCGGGGCGTTTGATCCCCATCTCCCGGGCGATGTCGCTCTCGGCCGGATGACCGATGATCACGTAGCCGGCCCAGTCCTCGGTGAACGATTGTGAGTTACAGTGTGGGCACGCATCTGGCTCCTCCTTCTCTTGTACCAAGTGGCACTCTCGACAGACAAGTCGCGGTTTCGCCATCGCTACTCACCGGCGGCAAGTTGCCGCTCCTCGTGCTCTTGTTCGAGCCATCCGTGCTTGCCGAGCCCGACTTGCTTGGCGGTCAACCCAATCTTGCTGTCACGTGGGTTTCGCTCATCGATGCTCTTGGTGACAATCCTAGCACGGACGAGATCATCGACCCCAAGGGTTTGATTCGACTCGTTCGAGACGAGCTGTTGGTTCTCGGCATCGTAAGCGAGGTACTCATCGGATATCTGGGAGACGTGCAACAGACCATCGACCGGACCAATACCCACGAAGGCCCCGAACTCGACGACCTCGACGACCGTCCCGTCGACGACCTCCTGCATTTTCGGTTCGAACGTGATGGCATCAAACTCGGCCTCGAAGTAGACCCCTGGCCGGTTCGGTAACACCCGCCCCTCGCCGATATCATGGACCTCGATGACGCTGACGACGCTACCGACCTCCTCGTCCATCCGTCCCTCGAGTTTTTCCTGTAGTAGCCGTTTCACTAGCCCCCGGGTGACATCGCCGAGTTCTGACGGGGGAACCTCGATCGTATCTCGCAGTCGGACCCGTTTATACATGGCTCACGCGTTCGCTGTCACCGTGGTTCGAGATGCCCCTTAAACTAGTTGTTGAAACGTCCCTGAGACGGACCGATGGCCGCTATGGCGGCTCAATCGCCAGTTGACGGCGTCCACGAGGGGTGATCGTCGTGATTCCTGCCGCCCGTGCCCGTGTGGCGAGTTCACGGTCGGCGGTGACCAGGTACCCCGCCAACCCGTCACTCGCGAGCGCCAACACAGCATCATCAGCTACCGGCTGTTCGGTCTCTATCGGTTCACAGTGTTCACCGGCTAGTGCCAAACCGACACGAGCCGCCCGGCCCGTCTGACCACCCTCTGCCGATAAGCTTTCGAGTTCGTCGAGGACCGACGACGACACGATCGGGTCGAAATCACCGAGCAACCGCTGGAGTTCCTCGAAGAGCCGGATATCGAGCTCCACAGGCAGCATCAATGCACTAGTATCCACTGAGACGGTGACCATCGCCTCACTCGTCGAGCAACGTACCGATGCCGATCAGCCGCCAGCGGGTTCCGACCCGTCGGTTGATTGCAACGGTCGAACCGACATCGGCACAAACCGGGCGTTTGAGGTTGACATCGCACTCCCGATCGCGAGCACTCGTCACCGCACCGACGGTGGTGGTCGTCCCAACACTGAGCATGAGCGGTTCACCGGTGGTAATCTCTTGAACCTCGTCCACGGTATCATCGACGATACGGTCGAATAGCTCAACCGACATGGTGAACGACTCCCAGGTTGGGGGAAGCGTCCCCGGTTCACCGGCCACCTGTCCAGCAAGGGCATCACCCTTGGTCTGCGAGGGATCGAGGCCGGTCCCGACACCGAGCAGGCCACCGGGGCTGGCGTAATCGACCGTCTTGCCACCAGCCTGAATGGAGCGAACCGTCGTCTGAATCGGTTCATAGGAGGTCTGACCGTCCCGTTCGACCTCCCGTCCGGGACGGAGCTCGAGGTCGTCATCTACCTCGAGTCCTCCCTGGACGAGGCTGCCACCGATGACACCGCCGATGAGGTCATCCCAGGTGGTCCCTGGTCGATTGATATCGAAGCTCCTGGCGACGAGCATACGAGCAGCCGTGTCTGGGTCGCGCTCGGGGGTCGGGATCTCCCGTTCTATCGTCTCGATGAGCGCATCCGTGTTCACATCCTGTTGTGCGCTGATCGGGACGATGGGGGCATCTTCAGCCACGGTACCGGCGACGAACTCCTTGATCTGTTGGTAGTTCTCCTGTGCCGTCTC
>SKSH01000187.1 GCA_007118075.1 Halobacteriales archaeon | reverse complement strand
CCGTATGCAATGCCCCATCTCATCGAGGGACAGACGACGCTCTGGTTGGCACTCGCCCTGGCTGTCGGATTCGACGCGATCGATCGCGACCGAGAAGGGATTGCGGGGGCGGCCTTCGCAGGGGCCGCACTCATCAAGATATTCCCAGCTGCGGTCGGTCTCTGGATGCTCAGACTTCGGGCCATCCGTGGTGTCATTGCCGCCATGCTCGTTGGAATTGGTGCCCTGGTCGTCGGCATCGTATTTGGACCAGATCTGACCCAACAGTATCTCACCGAGATCCTCATCGATCGCCATAGTGGACAGACCGAGCGGGTTGCCGATCTTCAAGGAAATACTGGTGGCATCCATCGACAACTTGCGGCGATCACCGGGACGACGGGCCGGTGGTTGACCGTCGCTGCCGCCGCCATCCTGTTGCCCTTGCTCGGGCTAGCGTACCGTCGGATCGACACCGATGTCCACCGGCTGACTGCCATCCTCGCCACGGTCTCTGCGCTCTTGCTCTTCATGCCATTGCAGCCGCTTTACAATGCGCTCTTGTTCTTCCCGGTGGTGCTCCTGGTGTTCACCCTTGCCAAGGGACCTGCCCGTTTGTTGCTCCACCTGGGCATCCTATTGACGGTCACGATGGTGAGCTTTGACAACTACCTCGATTGGACAGAATGGTTCCCCAGCCCAGTCGAGGGATGGCTCGCATCGTTCGGTGAAGTCTTTTACACCTTCGCCGTTCCACCGAACATCGGCCTGTGGCTACTGCTGCTTTCGGCTATCCTCGTGCATACCACCTGGTACACCGACCGTTACCCCGTGTCGCGGCATCCGGAACCAGATCACCTCGGCGACTGAATGAACAAGCTTCCAGAAGCGTTTTTCATCAGCTGAACCAACGATTCTGTGGCCGATGACGAGACCATTGGGACCGAGCCCGATCGGGTGATGACGAACCCTATGAGTACCGAGGCCGACTCACTATCGTGTGACAGCAATACCATTCGCCTGCGTAATCAGCACACTACTGTGAGGTGGTCACGTTCCAACCAGTCATGTGAACAACGGAAGGATCCCCGACAGCGTAACCAGCTAGAACGGTCTATGACGATGATGTACCGTATGAAAGTCGGATAGTGACACTTCCAACCGAAGATAATGATGGCATCGGCGATATCTTGGTCGCATGTCGATTGGCGTAGCTCAACCAGTCGGTGGATCAATCCACGTCTCGTGGACATCCAACCAGCGTAATGGTCCGCCGTTACCTCCGGTTACCTCAAAGACCACCGTACTCAAGCGGCCCGTACGAGCTCCTTCGAGGGTCTGCCATTCCTCGTATCTGACCACCGCATGGTCACCAAGGTCGTGCAGAAGTTCCACACCCTCGATATCGATCTGGAAATCCGCTGTCTCGTGGGTCTGATGGGCGCGAGCGATGGCGTTGACAATAGCATCCCGATGGTATTCCTCACCATCCGGATGGACCATCCGAAACGAGGGTGCCAACGCTGTCTCGAATGCCTCGAACGCACCATCATCACACTCTCCGGTGTACCATTCGACGAAGAAACGATGGAGGGACTCAATCTCCGCTTGACATACCTGTTCGAGAGCCATACCATCACCACCACGGCAAACCCTTTAGCTGGTCTGGCAGATCAACCCAGCCGACCGTAGCTCACCCCGGTCTGCTCGACTGAGTACTCCCAAAGGGCGTTCGCCAGCGCATCATCCTGTGCGGTCTGGCTTGGCTCGTCGGCCACCGGGTCGCCTTGCATCCCGAGGAATCCACCCGGTCGTAGGTAGACACCCCGAGGTAGTTCTCGATCAGTCGCCGCACGGACCATCGGTCGAGCACCGGCATCCGGTGACTGCCCGAAGAGTCTGCTAGCGACTCGCCAACAAGTCTCCTTCAATCTGGAACCATCCATCTGCGGACCGCGAAGTTGCAGGTTCGTGGCGACGAAACCCGGCTCGCAAGCGAACGAGCGGACTGACTCACCGGCCACATCGAGTCTTCGGTCGAGTTCACGGGCGAAGAGCACATTCGCCAATTTGCTCATCGCATAGGACTGCCACCGACTGTATCGCGAAGGATCATCGAGTCGATCGAAGTCGATTGAGGAGGTCCGCTCGTGCATCTTGCTGCTTTGGGTGACGATCCGTGGTTTTCCATCGGCCTCACAGAGCAGATCGAGGAGACGACCGGTTATGGCGAAGTGTCCCAGGTGGTTGACACCGAACTGTTGTTCAAACCCATCAGCCGTTCGCGAGAAGGGGATTGCCATGATACCTGCATTGTTGCAAAGCAGGTCCAAAGCATCGTACTCCGTGTCGACCCAATCGGCGAATGATTCGATCACGTCGAGATCGGCAAGGTCGCACCGTCTGATCACGATTCGATCGATTGTCTCCTCGGTGGCGATCTCGTCACGAGCCGTCTCAGCACGCTCGATGTTACGACAGGCCATGATGACCGCTGCCCCCTGTTTCACGAGCTGTTCGGTCACTGCCAGACCGATACCGCTGTTCGCCCCGGTGACCACGGCAGACCGCCCTGTGAGTGTTCTGCTCCCATCGAGATCCGAACAATCATTAAGCATCGGTCAGTCAGACCTCAGTGAGCCGATTAAAAAACCGTTTGCCGAATCTCTCCAAGGTTCACCTCGTGGTTGTCCTTTATGGGTATCGCAAGATGAGAGAGGGTATGTCTGGCTCAGCTACCCTCGATTTCGATGATCATGTCGTCCTCGTCACCGGGGCTGCCGGTGCGCTAGGTGGTGCCGTGGTAGAGACGTTTCTCGACGCTGGTGCAACCGTTGCTGGTGTGGATATCGCTCCACTTGAGGAGGCAGTTGGTGAGGATGGGTTACCTGAGTCGGTGACCTACCTCCAGGCAGATCTGACCGATGAGGCAGCGGTGATCGAGTCCGCACAAGCGGTGATCAATGAACACGATTCACTCGATGTACTTTGCAACATCGCCGGCACATGGCGCGGTGGAGATCCGATCCATGAGACCGATGAACAGGTGTTCGATATGCTGTTCGACATCAACCTCAGGACGATGTTCCTCACCTCGAAACACGCCCTTCCCCACCTCATCGAACAGGAAGGGACGATCGTATCCGTTGCCGCCAGAAGTGCCCTCGAGGGCGGTGCCGGTGACGGTATCTACCGGGCATCGAAGGCCGGTGTCAAGTTATTGACCGAGACGATCGCCGAGGAACAACTGGGTACCGTCCGGGCGAATGCGGTGATGCCGAGTGTCCTGGATACACCGATGAACCGGGAGATGATGACCCCGTCTGATGACTGGGTAGAGCCGTCCGAGATTGCCGCGGTGATCGCCCTGCTATGCACCGAGGAGACAGCGGTGACAAGTGGTGCTTCCATCCCCGTGTACGGGACTGCCTGAGCATCGATTAACAACCTCGACCAATCGTGATTGTTTCTCTTGTCACAGACAAGAAATCGTCTGTCCATTCAACAGGTCCGGTCGGAATTGGCAGCCGTTCTCATCAACTCGGTTGTAACAGAGTTCTGCAGAACTGATGAGGATCGATATGGCACACATCGATCCGTACTCGGATCGATCACCAGAATCCCACTGAAATTGCGTGTCGATAGGTCCCGGATAAGACACCGAAACTACGGTCAGTATCAGGTATCGTTCTGAGGACGTACAACATAGTGAGGTTGGTTGTACCGACCAATTTTTCAGTAGTTGCTTGAGAGGTTAGGCCATGAATCTTGATGGCCGGAGTGTAATCGTAACTGGTGCGTCAAAAGGGATCGGACGGGCGACTGCCAAGATGCTCGCTGACGCTGGGGCACACGTTTGCCTTGCTGCCCGGAGCAAAGCCAGGCTGGAGACAGTGGCCGAGGAGATCAAAGCCAACGGTGGGAACACACTTGTCGTTCCGACCGATGTGAGTGATCCCAAGCAGGTTGCATCGATGATGAAGACGACTCAAGACAGCCTCGGTGGTTTGGATATTATGATAAACAATGCGGGAGTGGGTCACTGGGACTGGGAAGGTGTTGTGGGTGGCAACCTCGATATGTGGACACAGGAAATCGAAGTCAACCTACTTGGGCTGATGTACGGGACGCATTACGCTGCCAAACTGATGCAGGAACAAGGCAAGGGAGATATCGTCAACATTGGATCGGGGTCGGGCAGAACCACTGCTCACCCATGGCTTGGGTATGTCGCAAGCAAGTGGGGGGTCCGGGGATTCACGGAAGCGTCACTGCGTGATCTCAGGGACGATGGTATCCGAGTGACCCATCTAATCCCCGGCGCGGTTGAGACGCCGCTTCAACCGGAAGAAGATATCGAATCAACGCAAATGCTCAATCCCGAGGATGTCGCCGATGCTATTCTCTATGCGGTCTCACGTCCCGATCATATCTCTATCAACGAACTCATGCTCATTCCATCAGGTCGTGAGTGAGGACTAAAAGCTATAGAACAACCACGACATGCAGGAGGTACCCCCCTATACTTACCTAGGGACTGGCGACAATTTCATGCCAATTGCGACTCGAGGTATCCAGGCATGGCAACACAAAATTCATCCGGGGGAATGTAGTATTTCGAAGATGATCTCAGAGTTCTGAGATCCAGAACAACTGGCTCATTCGTACATTGGGTGGTACACCCAGCGTGACGAGGCTACCAATATCGACCGTTTCTGACAGTTCGTTGACTGACAAGGCAGGCAGATACCGAGCGATGAGCTTGATCTCGCAACCGGGTGTGAAACATTCCCGGACTTGCAGCTAGAACTTCAACCGGTCTTCACCGATGGAAATGGAGCTGCATTTCGATTCACGAGTACCGGGACAAGACAGGGAGAATTTCATGGCATTGAACCTACTGTCGATTCCATAGATGCAACTGAACCCTTCATGATCTCGGTCGGTAGTGAGGGAATTGAATCGCTCTGGTTTGCGTGAGATGAGCTTGGAGTCTACTCAAGCCTGAATGAACGTGAACACCCGCTCCAGTAAGGGATCTAGCTGAGAGCAACCGGGTGATACTGTATCGTCAATAATTAACGGAAGAAGAGATCTCGTAAGGAATTCAGCGAGGTAATGATCTCCGCAATAACGCATAATGGTCTGCGTATCAATTTAGGCTTATGCCACGTTTCGATTGACACGTACAGATGTTTGAATCGATTATGTCGATTGTGCCAGAATATATGTATAAATAAGTGAATTTGATCACGTCCCCCTGTTCAAATTCAAGTCAACGATACCACCAAATCCTTGGTTCGTGGTAGCCCTGATCGTGGTCACCTACCTGACATGCCTTTAATAACCTTGTCTGAGAATCACCTCCTATGACTCGGGATCTATCTGAACGGCTTACAACTGGGACGGTAATCGTCCTCATCGGGCTTGTCTTGCTGCTTTCGACGACCGGCTTCGTCGAGATGCGGTCGGTCTGGGGATGGATCGCGGCGATCTTCATCCTCGTTGGCGTGTGGGCCTTAGTCCGCAGTGGGTTCCGAAACATCGTGGGGCCAGTCATGATCATTGCAATTGCTGGTGCCTTCTTCCTCCGGAACGTGGGGCTGTTGCCCGATGGAGTTATCGGGACCTGGTGGCCCTTGTTCATCATTCTGTTTGGGCTCTTGGTCATGGTCAACCGTTCCCGTAGACGGCAGCGTGTCAGGCTCGACGGGACCAAAGCAAGTGAGATCACCTCCATCGCTGTGTTCGGTACCGACCAGCGCAGGCCCACCACTGACCGATTTACCGGTGGTGAACTCCTCGCCGTGTTCGGAGACGCCCGGCTGGATCTCACCAATGCCGAAATCCTGAATCACCCTGCGAACGTCGAGGCGTTAGCAGTCTTTGGCAGCGCAGAGATTCGAGTGCCGGAGGAGTGGGAGGTGCAGATCAAGACGATGAGCATTTTCGGCGATTCGAGCGATACCCGAACTCATGGTGAGAAGCATGAACCGACCGATGAACCGGAGTTGATCGTGACTGGTGTTGCGCTGTTCGGGGATATCGAGATTCGGAATTGACAAGAGAGTATGAGCAATTCCACGATTGAATCCTAATCAGAACAACTATAGATTGACGCCGTATTTGGCGTCGCGATAAATTCGCATACGTACAGTAATATCTTCTACCTGGCGTTGCCACTTCCACTTGGAGTGCTATATTTCGTCGCCCTGATGTTCGGACTTGCTCTCGGAATGGGGTTCTCGGTTGTTCTCATTGGGATTCCAAGTCTCATTGTGGTTGTACTCGTGTCCCGACGAGTCGCGACCTTCGAGCAAATTCTCGCCAATGAACTGCTTGGTCTCGATCTTCGCCACCGAACGATACAATCTCCTATCGAAGGAGAGCAATTCAGGCAGACGTTCGAGCGGTACCTCGGTGCTGGATCGACGTGGAAAGAGCACGTCTTGCTCTATCTGAAGGTCTGGTTCGGGCTGTTCTCGTTTGCCACCCTCGTTGTTGGAGTAACAGTCCCGACACGTTCATGGGCGTACTTTTCCCGGAACCACTAGGATCCATGACTGCCGTGTACGATCCGGTCGAGAGTGACAGATATATGCCATCAAGGGCTTGGACTGGTTCACCGAGGAAATACGTTCTCCGGAGGTCGGTAGCCGATACGATTGCTTCCTCGGGAAGCATCTTGATGAGTTGACATTGATATCCAATATATGCGATATGTACCGTTTCACGCTTCGTATTCTCTCCTCGGATCAGCCCGGCCATTCACAAGCACTCAGACGACAACAAGCAAAACTGGAATAAAGCCAATCGCAGCGGCGAATATTGCGAATACTTGTCTCCAGGTACCTACCGGTGGTTCATTGGTATCTCCTCGTTGGCGGTTCCATTCGTATGCTCCCCAGGATCCCACCATTACAGCAAGGAGCGCAAGTGCGGCAATGGCGAACATCACGTATCCCCAACCGACCATGCCTGCAAATATCAAAAATCCGAAGATTGTTCCAAGAACTCCAGCACCAAGGAGGATGTCAGTCGGGATTTGCAACCATCCACCCAATCCCATGAACCCCACCACTATCAATGAGAACCACAGTACAGGAAGCACAAAAGCAAGCGTCTCACCCAGACTATCAAATTGGAGGAAGCTCGTATTGATGTAAAGGAGTCCAGCTGGAACTACCACTGCGAAACCGAAGATAATTCCAAATAAGACAATTTCTGGTTTGTCGTTCATAGCCGAATTATCGGTGGAATCAGTTTGAATCCTCGTATTTTCCGGGGGTTGCTGGCCTCGATTGAACGGCCTATTCGAACAGTTGGATTCGATGACCATCCCGGTCTGCCACGATGCCCTCGTATACCCCGGTATCTGTGGGTTCTTGATCGATCGCTGCCTCACGGATCACGAGTTGATCCCAGGTCTCATCGAGATCATCCACCGCAATCCCGACGTGGTCCCACGCATCCCCGAACGTGTAGCTCCGACCGTCGTAGTTGTAGGTGAGCTCGACCGCGAGCGCATCGTCCGCTGCGTCTGGCGAGACCATGAAGAAATTCGCGAAGGTATCAGCCTCCCAACGACCTGCGTGCGCATACTCGAACTTCCGGGTCCAAAAGCCAAGCGCACTATCAGCGTCCTCAACGCGCATCATGACGTGATCGATGCTCCAGGTGGGCCCCTGATCTCGTTTGACCAACTCGAGCTCATGGCCATCGGGATCTTTGACGAAGGCGTACCGTCCGTGACACGAGTCTGGATCACGGTAGTCGGGGACTCCTGCCTCCATGAGCGAATCGTATGAACCCTCGAGGTCCGAAACCCGAACCGCAATGTGACCCCAAGCATCACCGACCTCAGGATCATCGCCGAGTTCGCGGAGTTCGAGGCGAGCCGCATCATCTGACCCGCCGGAGGGGGCGACAAAGACTGAGTCTCTACCGTCGATGCTCAACTCTTCGTCGACCGAATAATCCAGCAAGTCGGTGTACCAGTCGACGCTGCGTTCGAGATCTGCGACGCCAAAGGACACGTGATCGATTGGATAACTCATCGTATCTTAGAACTCATGGAGCGACCATCAAGCGTGTTTGGATATCACGCCAGGAGGGTGGGAAGCTCACCATGCACGTTCGAGTATCTCAAGCATGTCGTCGAGCTCAAGATCGACTCCGACTGGACAATTGGCCATCAACCCATCAGCGAGCGTGTCCTCCGCGATATCCAGTAGCATGTGCTGCTCGAGACCCTCGATCGATCGTAGCCTGGTGGGAAGCCCGAGCTCGTCTCGAAGCGTTTTCACAGCATCGACTACGCTGTCCTCGGTCACCCCAAGTGCCTTCGCGATGGTAGCTCGACGGCAGGGAGCCTGCTCGAACAACGATCGCAGGACATGAGGGGTGATAATCGCATGGGCAATCCCTTGTTGGACACCCGCGTTGTCCCTGAGCCCATGACCGAAGGCGTGGATGACAGACAACGAGGTGGTACCCGGTCGCGATCCACCGAATTGTACGAGCATGTTCCCCTCGAGGATGGCATCGAGTTCGGCGATCGACGGCTCAGTTTTCGTCAAGGTAGGTAACCAGGTCATCAGGATCGACAACCCTCGCATGGCGGTGGCATCGGTGACCGGTGTCGCCGACGGTGAGTAAAGCGCCTCGATCCCCTTGTTGAACCCATTCATCGTCGACCCACGGAGGATCTGCGTCGGCGTGTGTGCGACGAGCTCTGCGTCGTAGACGGTGATGACAGGGCAAAGTGATGGGTCGCTGATGCCACCCGGGAAGAACGAATCTTCCGTGCGTTTCGCGTTGATTCCTGCACCCTGTGAGAGCTCTGCACCGGCGAGGGTCGTCGGGATGGTAACCAGTGGACGCGGTGGTCGCTTGAACGGGACACGGCCAGTTGCCAAAAGCGTCTCATGAACTGATTCGAACGAGCAATCGTGATCGACAAGCGCGGCGGTGACCGTCGCCACATCGAGTGCACTCCCGGCCCCGAGGCCAAGGATCCCCTCTGCACCCAGCTTATCAGCCGTTTGGGCAGCTGCCCACGCGGTGGTCAAGCGCTTGTCACCGGTCACCTCGCTGAAGACCCCTGCACATCGTTCACCAAGACCGGCACATACCGGGTCGATAACTGGATCGAGCTCCCCAATCGATCGATTACAGACCACCAGCACAGAATCGATTCCAGATTCGATCAACTCCGCTCCGAGCTCCTCGGTCGCACCAGCACCCATCAGCAGTGTCGGTGGTTCGTACGCGAACCGCGACACCAGTCTGGCACGATCGGCCGATGGTGACCCGCTAGGATAGTCCATCACTAGCCAATCACCGGGCCGGAGCATGGTGCTTACGACGACTATCCGAGGTAGAGACTCACGGTATCAACCGTGGCACCCAAGCAGCGAGTGGATCGACCCACCGAAGCCTGTAGCAGATGGATCAAGCTCGTCGCTGCCTGATCGCAATCGCCAGCAGCAGCGGGCCGACGATCCAGCTGAACAAGCCACCAACGCTGATCCAAGGTGAAGCCGCCCTCACCGAGACACCTTGATCGAGCGAGACGGCCGTTTCGAGGACCAGCCCTCGGTATGCCGTCATTGGACCCAATCCAAGAACGATGTCGAGGCGGTCATCGGAGATGGTACCCGTCGCGAGTCCCTCGACCACAGCCAGTTCGAAACCAACGACGATGAGTAATATCGTCGCGAGCAAGACAATTGCACCCCGCATCGAGGTTGCGAGCACCGAGATGAGCAGCCCGACCGAGACGAAGACCAATCCAAGGAGGATGGTGAGGACCGTAAAGCGGCCGAAGAGCACCGGTGAATCAGCGGTCTCGTGTGTGGCGAAGACTCGGACCGTGTCCGGTTCGGTGATGGCGATGAGGATGCCGACGACGAGCATCGTGACGAGGACGACAACACTGACAGCAATTGCACGCCCGATGAAGGCCCCAAGTACATGCTCACCGGCGGTGAGCGGTCGAATCCGGAGGAGATCGAGTTCGCCGCGGGTGGCATCTCCCAAGATAGCCCGATACGAGAGTGCGATCGCAAACAACGGAACGACGAGCTCGACTGGTGTCATGAGATCGAGGATCGCTGGAGCGAATCCTCTCGTATGACCCTCTCCAACGATGAGTGCACCGAGGACGACTGCCACGAATGCGAGTGAGAGGGCCGTCACCGATCGGGTCCTGACCACGGTGAGCAGCTCTCGGTAGATGACGGCCCAAAGACGGTCAATCCTCGAGGAGCCAAGCGCACCCCCGACCGGTACCACATCGTCACCCATCAACGATCGCCCCCGATAGCAACACTGGTTGGGTCGCCTTCGAGCACCTCGTGGAGGATTGCCTCGAGCGAATCGGTATCGTAGCGTTCGAACAGCGAGCTTGGGGTGCCGCTTTCGACCGGTCGACCGGTCTCGAGGATGATGATCCTATCTGCGGTCTCCTCGACCAACTCCAGGTCGTGAGATGCGAAGAGGATGCCTTGTCCATCGGTTCGATTGGTATCGAGCACCTCGAAGATGTGTCGGCGCATCATCGGATCGAGGCCAGTCGCCGGTTCATCGAGCAGGATAGCCGGTGGGTCCCCGAGCAATGCCTGGGCCACACCAAGCAGGCCACGCATCCCACCAGAGAGTGTCTCGACTCGGTGCGCCGTGGCCTGCTCCAGCCCGGTCCGTTCGATCACGGAATCGACTTCAACCATCGACACCCCCTCAAGCCGGGCATAGAAGGAGAGGGTCTCTCGGACGGTGAATCCTGGACGAAAGATCGGTTGCTGTGGGAGATATCCGAGCCGGTCTGGGAGCTTGACCCGCCCCGTATCAGGGATCAATAGCCCAGCCAGCGCTCGCAGTAGCGTCGTCTTACCCGAGCCGTTTGGACCGAGGACTGCAACCATCGTCCCGGCGTCTACCGATACTGAGACCTCATCGAGTGCTATGATGTCACCGAACCGATGGGTGAGAGCATCTCCGGTGAGGATCGTCTCGGTCATGGTTGTCCCTCCACCGGGTGTGTCCCTCCGCGCTTTGCCGCCTCAAGTTGATCGGGATTCATCGGTCGATCATTCGGGTGCAAATCGAGCACCCCTTGACGGAGGCCGGGGGTGGAATCGCGATATGCATCCACCGTGGCGAGGATCGGTGAGTTCAGCAGTGTCGAAATCCCGTCAACCCGGTCGATCCGTGAGTCAATGGTTGCTGCTGGGGCGTAGGTTCGATCGATACCTGAACTCAACCCGCGGTTCGGATCGACACCCCAGTAGTTCCCGATACCACCCTCGTTCCACACCTCTAATGGACCAAACCCGATCTCGAGTTGTTGTGCGTTATCGACGAAATCATTGCCAACAACAACGTTAGTCGGGAGGAATCCAGCCACCCGTGCGCCAACCTCGTTGTCGTAGATCACGTTCGCCTCATATCGGGTGTCGTGATCGGACATCCGAAATCCGTACGCATTGTGTACGACGATATTCTCTGCGACAAGGTTGTGCGATCCGACCGTGGTGATGGCAAGTTCACTGTACCTGATGTCGTTGCCGATGATCGCATTCGCCTCGGGATCGGTCATGAGCATGATCCCGCCCAACTCCTGATCCCTGATGGTGTTGTCCTCCAGGAGTGTTCGGGAGGTGTGCATGAGATGGATGCCGTACCGACCCGAATCGAAGCGGTTGTCAGCCACAACGAGCTCGTGAGAACGATGCAGGTAGACGCCATCCCGACCGCCCTCGACCGACGAGGCCTCGATCAGTCCTGAGCTCCGCATCGCCATGACCCCCATGAAGCCATCGAGCCACTCCTCACTCCCGGTGACCGATGCATTATGAACCAGTGTATCCGGGGCATCACGTAGCAAGATCCCAGTTGCCGGTGTGTCCACCTCGACATCGATGATGGCGGTCGAAGTGGCCCCAATGACCGCTATCCCAGCGTCCCCATGACCGTATCCGAGCTCGATGTTAGCATCCCATGTGTCGGGATCGTCTGTCGCCGCATTGGGATCGCGATGTTCACCACCGACGCCGATGATCTCGATCCCGACCACTGCTGCATCATCAGCTGTCACTGTGATCACCGTGTCCACGCCACCGCCATCGAGGGTGGCACCAGCACCCTCGAGCGTGATCGGTCGATCGAGCACGATATGTTCCTCATACATCCCGGGAGGTACGAAAACCGTACTCCCATTGGGAGCGATATCGATCCCCGCTTGAATCGTGTCGGCATCCTCACCAACGACGACCTCGACCGGCCGATCCATTCGGTCGAAACCATGTATCCGTATCTCGGCTGCGCCGTCGCGCTGGGCATCCAACCGGGCGAGATCAGGACGAGGGGTATCGACTGACGGGGCTCGATCGTTGAGCTCGTCCCAGTCGATAATCTCTCCGCCATATCGTTCGACAAACTGCTCGGCATCGGTCACGGTTGAGAAGGACATCGTGGCCGAGCCAGTGGAGATCTGGGCATCGCTATCGACGACGTAGTACGCGGTTGCAGCCGTGGTCCATCCGACCGGTGTTTCCACCCGTGGATGACCATCACCATCGAGAGTCACCGACGTGCCGCTGAAGTCTGTCACGTGAACGGCCAGTGGATAACCGAGTTGGGCCTCGATCGCCGGGTCCGTGAGATCGCCGACCGCCCGGTCGATTCCGAAGTAGCCGACATAGTATCGGTATCCACTGTAGGCGACCTGCACCTTCGGAATGGCGACATCATCGTCTAGGTCAAAGCGCGCCTCCTGGGTCATACCGAGCTGGACGGTATCATCGAACTCGGCGGGGGGAGGTTCATCTGCCGAGATATCGGCAATGAAGAGCCATCCCACAACGAGGACGATAAGGACAGCTCCAACACCGACCAACAGCAACCGACCGGTATCCGCCTGCATACTTCGAACAGTAGACCCTCGCCCGTTTAGGGGTGTCTAGTGCCGTCAACTGACGCAAGCGTCTTCTGTCACGCAGGCCGACGCTAGTTCGATGGAACGGACCGTCATGTCGTGG
>SKSH01000085.1 GCA_007118075.1 Halobacteriales archaeon | reverse complement strand
GCCGCTCGGTGGTTTGGGATAGAGATATTCGTAGACGAATGCGTGATGAACGGAAGCGTCAGTACCTCGTCCTCGAGGATCGTTCCAATCTATCTTGATCCTCGGTCAGGGCCACCAATCTTCACCAGTAGCTAATCCCGATGTATGCGAGCTACGAGATATGTACCCAAGCGGGTGGCGTATCCTGGTCCAACACGAGAGTATCGGCCACATCCTTGACGCCTTGCTGGATGCCCTGCCTCGCGCTGAATGCACGAAATCAGAACTCGCGAGGATGGCAGGAATCAGCCGACAATCAGTATACACCCATCTGGACGTACTGCTCGAACTCGGTGTGCTCGAACCCCTCAAGGATTCCTCACCACCACGATACCGTGTTCCTTCAAAGAGCGACATACTCGAGAGACTGCATGAGTTAAACGGGGCGGTGAACCGAACCATCTCCAAGTGATGTATCGTCTTGAACACGCTTCGCTCGTCATCAGGGCGGATTGCTACTCGCTAAGAACTGTACACCGTCTCAGGTATACCGTGACACTAGCGTTTCAGGCGTAGTGTATACCCTTCGATCAACGTGACACCTGTTTGACGAACAATCGATTGATACAAACGGCCAGAAACAGATGCGCTTACTGATGGGACTCTTCGATCGGCTCCGCAGCAACGACGATCGTGTCGTCTTCATCGGCATCGATGGTGTGCCCTACGCCCTCATCGAGGACCATCCAGAGACGTTCCCCAACCTCCATGCCATCGCTGAGGCGGGATGTGGCACGTCCATGGAGTCCATCGTCCCACCCGAATCGAGCGCCTGTTGGCCGAGTCTTACCACCGGGACCAATCCCGGACAGACCGGTGTCTACGGCTTTCAAGACCGCGAGAGTGACTCCTATGAGACCTACATCCCGATGGGGATGCACGTCAACGGCGAACGCGTCTGGGATCGGGTGACTGCTGAGGGGCGGGATGCGACCGTCCTCAACGTCCCCGTGACGTTCCCACCAGTAGATACGATCCAGCGGATGGTCACCGGGTTCCTATCACCAGATATCGAGGCTGCATCGAACACCGACGAGCTCAGACAGACACTCGAGCGGCTTGGCTATCGCATCGATGTCGACGCCAGCCTCGGCCACGATGAGGACAAGACCGACTTCATCGAGGATGCGCATGCCACCATCGACGCTCGGTTTGAGACGTTCATGCACTACCTCGAGGCTGATGACTGGGACCTCTTCTTCGGCGTGTTCATGACGACCGATCGGGTCAACCATTTCCTCTTCGGCGATCATGTCGACGCTGGCGAGTACGCCGATGCATTCCTCGAGTTCTACCGGAAGGTCGACGACTACCTCGGCGAGATCAGAGACACCATCGATGAGGACACCACCCTCATCATTGCCTCCGATCACGGCTTCACGAAGCTCGAACACGAGGTCAACTGCAACGCCTACCTCGAGGAACAGGGCTGGCTCTCGTATGCCGACGACGACCACGAGGATCTCGCCGATATTTCACCGGCGGCCGAGGCCTACTCGCTCATCCCTGGCCGCTTCTACCTCAACCTCGAGGGTCGCGAACCCGAGGGGAGTGTGCCACCCTCAGCGTACGAGGACCGCCTTGAGGCACTCACCGCCGACCTCGAAGCACTCACCGGTCCCGATGGTCGTCCAGTGGCAGAGCGGATCGTCCGCGGCGATGAGGTCTTCGATGGCCCACACACGGAGATCGCTCCCGATCTCGTCATCATCCCGAACGACGGGTACGACCTCAAATCCAGCTTCGAGACCAAGGAGTCGGTCTTCACCGAGGGGCCCAGGAACGGCATGCACACCTTCGACAACGCGTGTCTGTTCTCTACTACCGAGTTGGAGACCACCGATGTCGATCTGTATGACCTCGCCCCAACTATCCTCGAACTATTGGACATCGAGGTGAGCGCTCCGCAGTTCGATGGCCGATCGCTCGTAATAGAGTGAGCATCGGTTTGTCGCCCATCAGGATCACCGTCGCAAAGCCCAAACATCGGACTACGGATGGTCCCGTTACCGGAAGAAGAGCTCATTCCGTGCCGTGATGACCGATGGTTGATACCCATAGGACAATATGTCCGAAAGGGGATTCACACCCAACGTATGAGCAAGAAAATCGCCAGCTCCGATGAGGGCTACGAACCGCTCGAACGAGTGAAATGACCTCAGA
This sequence comes from Halobacteriales archaeon, assembly GCA_007118075.1. GTDB lineage: Archaea > Halobacteriota > Halobacteria > Halobacteriales > SKSH01 > CAZXER01. The sequence continues at coordinate 1,453 of SKSH01000085.1, read as the reverse complement.
GTTTCAGTGACGTGATCGAGTCATCCCCCGATAGCGGGACAAAGCTTCGGGACGTCACCGGTGAGTGTATCCTCGATCCTGCTTTGGTTGATGTAGCAAACGAGGAACTACCCAGACCCTCATCGGGAACACTTCATCGGATCGGTAACGACATCGTGTGATAGCTCGGTACGCACCATGCATGTGGACCACTTCACCCGGATGGATGGGGTCGAGGTGATCCCATTTGATGCATCTTGTTTGTGACGTTCCACCACCGATCGTGTGATTCGGACTTCGTGGTGGTCGAGGTACATCTAGCGTTCCGTCACCTTTACTCAGCTGGTCGCCTGACATACTGGACGTATAATGACCGACGAACGTGTGTTTCGGTCGATCGTGTTCGTCGTCTTGCTTGGGGCACTCACCATGTTGTTCGTCCTCGGTGGGACCGGCTGGCCGGCTGCACCAGATGTTGGCCCGGACATCGACGAACTCGCTGAAGATCCGGAGGGGTACATCGGCGAAGAGATCGAGACCACCGGAACCGTGGTCAATGCAGAGGAGGCACTCGTCGAACTCAAGGGTGAGGAGGAATCCCTCGTGCTTGAACTAGAGGGGATACCCACCGAGGAACTCGAGGAGGGTCTGGACGTTTCCTTCGCCGGTGAGCTCACCGAGGACCTCACCGTGATCGTCGAACCCCATCGCTTTGCCACCCGTGAACCATGGGAGACCGCCTACATGTTCATCATCTCTGGCATCGGCGGCCTGATCGCTGTCGCCGTTGGATTGAACTTTTGGCGATTCGACCGACACGAACTCGGGTTCACCCCGAGGGAGCAACCACTCCATCAGCATCTCATGCACGGCGGTGGTATGGATGGCTGATCTCTACACACACGTCGTGGCCGGGTTGATCATCGCTGTCATCCTCTCTTGGCGGTACTCGTGGATCACCCCGCCGATGATCGCCGCCGCCATGGTGGGGGCGATCTTGCCAGATCTCAACCGGATCGATCTGGTGCTCCCGGCGGCGACGATTGAGCTGATGACCGGCCTCACCTGGTCTTGGTCCGTCTTTCACCGTGCTGGTGGAACGATCTTGGTCATCCTCTTGCTCACGATGCTCGTCCCGCGACGACATATGAAGGCGGTGTTCCTCATGCTGTTCATCGGTGCCGCCTCACACTATGTCCTCGATTATCTGCTTTGGAAACCAGGAGGGATGTCTGGACCCTTGCTCTGGCCGTTCACCGACTGGCGCCTGACGTTTGACGGCTTCTATCGATCATCACACCGATGGCCGGCGGTCGTCTCAACGATCATCGCGATCGGGGTATTGGTCGTCGACCGTCGGTTGAAACACCGGCGAACCTCAGCACCGGCGTGAGTCCCCATTCCATCAGCAAATATCAGCGATGATAATCGTGGGTTGCCTTTATCACCCAGTTGGTGATAGGCATCGCAATGC
>SKSH01000176.1 GCA_007118075.1 Halobacteriales archaeon | reverse complement strand
GAATCATGATCTGGGAAATCTTCCGCAAGGAGAAACCGGGGGGCTACCACGTCCACTGTGGGAACGTCCACGCACCAGATCGCAATATGGCCAAGTTGTTCGCCCAGATCCAACACGGCCGACGAAAGCCGGTGGATAACCTCTGGGTGGTCCCACAGGCGGAGATCGAGGCGGTCGACGCAGAGGAGGCGACCTTCGGTGGCACCACCGACAAGTCGTACCGTTGGGCGATGACCTACACCGAGATCGACGCACACTTCGCCGAGGAGGTTGCCGCCAGCGAGGAAGAACAAGAGGAGGCCGAACGGCAGCGGGCGGAGTCCAAGTGACCATGTACGAGACGATCGATGCCCTAAACGAGACACAGCACCGCGCCCTTGAGACCCTGATGACAACGATGGCCGACGATGAGTTCGTCATCGCCGAGCGATACATCGAATGGCAGGTCCACGCACCCTCGTTGGAGTCCGACCTCGCGCTGGCGAACATCGCGCAGGACGAACTTGGCCATGCACGCCTCTGGTACGATGTCCTCGATGACCTCGGCCACACCGAATCCGCACTGCTCTACGAGCGCGATCCAGCAGATTTCAGACACAGCACGCTCTGTGAGCTCTCCTTTGAGACCGGTGACTGGGCTGACGCCATCGTGCGTTCGTACCTCTATGATGCAGCTGAGACGATCCGACTTGATGCCCTGGCAGAATCGAGCTACCGACCGATTGCCTCACGAGTTCCGAAGATCGCTGCTGAGGAGGCCTTCCACCTCGATCACGCCGTTGCGTGGCTCGAACGCCTGCTTGAGGCGGACGATGGCCGTCAGCGGGTACAAGCCGCCTTCGATCGGCTCTATCCCCATGCACTGACCCTCTTCGAGCCGGCGGTACCACCTCGCCTTGGCGTCCATGATGACGATCTTGCTGCAGCTGCGGTCGAGGCCACCATCGTCGATGCCGGCTTGCGATCTGCCTCCCTGGACGAGATGGCCGACGAATGGCGGACCACGGTCCATGACACCGCTGAAGACCTCGGACTCGAGGTTCCCACCGGTGCCACCGTCCCGACGATGACCGGTCGCAATGGTGAACACGTCGATGATTGGTTCGAGCTGTACGACGACTTCACACATACGTATCGAGAACTCGGACGAACCCACACCGAGCGCATCATGCCAACACCAGACGATGGCTGAACCCACCCCCGATACCGAGGGACCGACACTCTGTCCCCACACAGAGTACGCCCCTGGTGAGCCTCATCCAGAGCTGCCACTAACCGGGGCATCGGCGATCGGTCTCGAGGCAGAGGTATGGGAGGCGCTTCGAGCGGTGGAGGACCCGGAGATGCCGGTGAGCATCGTCGATCTCGGGCTCATCTACGGTGTGGATGTCGGCGGTGGGACCGCCAGGATCGATCTGACGTTGACCTATTCAGGCTGCCCTGCCCGCGATTTCATCCTCCAGGAGGTGGCATGGCGCATCGAGCAGGTCGATGGCATCGATGAGGTCGATGTCAACTTGGTCTGGTATCCACCCTGGACGGTGACGAACGTCACCGATGCCGGGCGCGAGGCACTCGAACGCTTCGGCCTGAGTGTGTCGACATGACCCGACCGGATCCGAGTGTCGAGGCGGGCGGGCTCGCCACCGCTGCGACGTGCCCGTATTGTGGCTCAGATGACACCGATCGGGAGCATCCGAAGGGACCCTCGCTGTGCCGGTCGATCTACTACTGTCACGGGTGTGACCAACCGTTCGAACTGTTCCGGTAGCATGCATTCCCGACCACTTTTTCATCAGCCAACGTGAGCTATCGGTATGACAACCCCTGAAGCATCCACCCGACATCTCGTCGAACAGTACATCGATCGGTACAACGAGCATGATATCGAGGGCTTGCTCGATCTGTTTGCTCCCGAGGTAGAACAGGGTGGGAACCGCCACGATCGCGATGCGATCGAGGGTGCCTTCCAGACCTGGGTGACCGCCTTCCCCGATATCCAGGTGCACCCAGAACAGCTGCTTGTCGATGGAACCGATGCTGCCTTGCACTTCTCATTCACCGGGACCCATGCTGGATCGTTCCTCGGTATCGAAGCGACCAACGAGTACGTCGAGGTCGAGGAGGTGCTGTTGTTCCGTGCGTCGGATGGGGTGTTCACCCGGTTTGACGCCGTCTGGGACGAGCTCGGGATGTTCGTCCAGATTGGAGCCATCGACCATCCGCTTGGTTGAGCCGATGACACTCTCGCATTTTGAGAACAGTTGCCACCCTTGACCCTTTGGCGAGGACTATCTTCAACAAAGGTACCACCATGTACGACGATATCCTCCTCCCAACCGACGGGTCGACCGCTGCTGACCACGCGCTATCGGCGGTCACCCCTATCGCTGAACAGTATGATGCTACGGTCCACTTGTTGACCGCCTTCGACCTCTCTGAGGTCACCCCCTCGCTCCGAGAGCAGGCGCGCAGCCAGCTGCATGATCATGGCACAGCAGCCATCGAGCGATTGGCCGCCACCGCGTCACAATTCGAGTCGGAGATGGCCGTCATCGAGACGATGCAACCGGTGCACGAGGCGATCCTCGAGTATGCCGAGGATCATGAGATCGATCTCATCGCCATGGGCACCCATAACCCTGGTACGTTGCGACGCTTCACGATGGGTAGTGTCACCCGTCGGACGGTCCGGTCGTCTGATTGTCCCGTCCTCGTCGTTGGTGAGGATACCACGGTGTCGGCCAATCCACAGGGCATCTTGCTCCCAACCGATGGATCTGCTGCCGCCGCCGGTTCGGCGACACACGCCCTCGAACTCTGTGAAGCGTTCGAAGCCACCTTACATGTGATCAATGTCGTCGACCTGACCGGCCCCTGGAGCACCATCGAGAGCAGTGATCTCCTCCTGGCATTCGAGGCGGCAGGAAAGCAGGCAGTCGATGCGATCATCGAACGGGCAGATGACCGTGACATCGCCTCCGTGCAGACGTCGGTCATCAGCGGATACCCAGCCGAGTCGATCGTCGATTACGTCGAACAGCGACCGATCGATCTGGTCGTCATGGGGACCCATGGACGTTCAGGCATCGAACGGGCACTCCTCGGGAGCGTGACCGAGGCGGTCATCGGCAACGCAGCGGTCCCGGTGTTCACGGTGAAACAGACCGACTCGATTGAATCGGCGGAGTGAGCGGCCGGTCCAACACGCGGTAGCCGTCCTCACTGACCGGGCGGAGGTGACAATTCTCACCAGCGTCGATTCGGCCAACGGTTCCTTCGCCGGTGGGCAACGAGATCGTTGGGATGTAGCTGCCTCGCTCGTTGCCACGAGACGGCGGGTTTATCCCGGATCCGGCCGCACCTCGTGGCGATGACCGACCGTGCGTGGTATGAGGGGATCGACATCGAGGATGTCGAGGCTGCATCGGTCCAGATTCGTCAAGGCAGCGCCACCCACCCGCACGACTGGGAGGCGCGAGCCATCGAACAGGGTATCGTCACCGATGCGGCGTCGTATCATGACCGGCTTCGGGATGCCTCACTCGCCGCGTTCGAGGCCGACCTTGAGGCACTCACCGGCACCGCCGATCGAGCGCTCGTCCAGCTGGTACGGACCCTGGATGCGACCACGGCCGCGATCCTCGAACTCCGACAGCACATCGCCGAGGCGATTACCGAGGCGTCCACCCAAGAGGTACGAGCCGGCGATCTCGACACGCTCACCGAGGAGCTCGAATCGGCCGGTGGGGTGCTCGCCACGGGCCTAGCCGGCCTACTCGATGGGCTCAATGACCTCGACCGTGAGCGTGAGCAGCTGCGATCTACCGTCGAGCAACAGGCGATGACTGTGGCACCGAACCTCACCCAACTGGCCGGACCGCTCCTCGCTGCCAGGTTGATCGCAGCCGCTGGCTCGTTGGAGGATCTCGCCAAGTTGCCGAGCTCGACGATGCAGGTGCTCGGCGCAGAGGGTGCCCTCTTCGCCCATCTCCGGGGGGAAGCTCCCGCTCCGAAACACGGCCTCATCTTCACCCATCCGTCGGTCCGTTCGGCTCCCGGTGTCGATCGCGGACGGGTGGCGAGGGCACTCGCTGGAAAGCTGACCATCGCCACGAGGATCGATCATTATCGTGGTGAGCTCGAACCCACCCTCGAGGCAGAGCTCGCCGATCGACTGACCGAGATGAGCGGAGGTGTGCGTGGATGACCCTTCCGGCGGGGATCGAGGAGGTGACCATTGGAGGCGAGACGCGGTTGGCCACAGAGGGACCACCGGTGTACGGTGAGCCGACCGTCGATGGCTGGCGAGTGTGGGGTGCTGGCCGATCGAAGCTCGCCGCGATGATCGAGGTGGGCCTGCCGGTACAGTTCGACGCTGCGACGATGGCGCTGTACCTCGGTGCCGGTGCTGGGACGACGGTGAGCCACCTTGCTGACGCGTTAGATCGGGTCTACGCGGTCGAGTTCGCACCACGGCCAGGTCGTCGACTACTCACGGTTGCCAAAGAGCGTGAGGCGATCATCCCGCTGCTCAAGGATGCCCGACGTCCGGAAACCTACTCGCATGTGGTCGAATCCGATTGTGGTCTCCTCGTGCAAGATCTCGCCACGGTGGATCAAGCGAGGATCGCCGCGGCGCATCGACCCTTCCTTGCCGATGGAGCGACCGTTGCCGTCTCGATCAAGGCTCGCAGTGAGGATGTCACCGCGGAGGTATCGTCGGTGTTCGAAACGGCGCTTGAGGTGCTCGATGAGACCTACGACGTGGTCGAGCATGCCAGGCTGGAACCGTATCACGATGACCACCTAGGTATCGTCGCCAGGGTTGATTGAAGATACCACCCTCGATTGCCGACGACCGGGGTCTTTAACCGAATGACCGCCGAGGTACGACCGATGGACGAGGGTGGCGAGACACCGTTTACCGGCGAGCGGACCCTCGGGATCGAGGAGGAGTTCTACCTCGTCGATGACGATGGGCGACCGGCCGATGGGACCGATGAACTGTGTTATCAACATGAACCACCCGAGATACTCAAAGATCGCCTCGATCACGAGCTGTTCACGTTCGTCATCGAGACACAGACACCGGTGATCGAATCGTTGGATGCGGCACCGGCGATCCTTACCGAGATCAGGTCGGCACTCGTCGACTATGCTGCGGACCATGGGTATGGTATCGCCGCGGCGGGCTTACACCCGACCGCACGTTGGCGTGAGCACAACCACGTCGACAAGCCTCGGTACCAGCGGCAACTCGACCGTATCCAGTTCCCCCAACACCGGAACATCACCGCGGGGTTGCACCTCCACGTCGGTGTCGGCGACGCCGAACGGGCGGTCTGGATCGCCAATGAGATCAGGTGGTATCTGCCGATCATCCTCGCGATCTCCGCCAACTCACCGTTCTGGAACGGCTACGATACTGGCCTCTCTTCGGCGAGAGCCAGCATCTTCGAGAGCCTTCCGAACACCGGGATGCCAACGGCGTTCGACGACTACGGGACGTACCGTCGGCTCGAACAGGTGCTCCTTGAGACCGACTCGATCCGTGATCGTGGTGAGATCTGGTTCGATGTTCGGCCCCACACAGAGTACGGGACCGTTGAGGTACGCACCCCCGATGCACAGGCTGATACGGCGGTCGTCCTTGCCCTCGCTGAGTACGTGTACCGGCTAGTTGAGGCCCTCGACGAAGGGCATCGATCGGTGACCGACACCGATCAGGTGGCGAGTGAGTCGATCCATGCCGACTGGGCGACACCACCGGCCGATGGCGACCTCGGTGCGACGCATGCGCTCCTCTCAGAGAACAAGTGGCGGGCGATCCGGTACGGTCAGGATGCATCGTTCATCGACCGCTCCGGACGCACCACCGTCTCGTTCGAGACGGCCGTGCGCGATGAGATCGACCGCCTCGATTTACGTCGGCTCGACGCCTGTTTGAGCGAACCCAGCGGTACCGAACGACAACGAGCGGCGCTTGAAGCCGGTGGTCCATCGGCGGTCTGTGACCTGATCCGTCTCGAATAGCGGCGATATCCCTGGTGAACGTGGGGTTTATCTGCGATGGCCTTCTGTCGTCTCGAAGAGAACGAATGTCACCCGATAATCGAGCGGCAGCCGGCGATGACACCGATGATGAATCGAGTGGTGATCCGGTTGCGAACGGGCGAGAGCGGCTGAGTGAGGGTGTCGAGGTGGTGCTTGAAGGGTTCGACAAGCGGCTGATCGACCTCCTCGCCTGGCTGTTGGATACGGAGACACGAGCCCGGATCTACGTTTATCTCCGGCAATCACCGGGGAGCACTGCCGATGAGATCGCCACCGGGACCGGACTCTACCCGAGCACCGTCAGAGAAGCGATCGTCACCCTCCACGATGAGGGAGTTGTCGAGCGAACGAAGCGGGCCAGTGCGGGTGCTGGCAACAATCCCTACGAGTACGAAGCGGTCTCCCCGAGTGAGCTCGTTGGGATGCTCTCTGGTCAGGTCCAAGATGAGCTGAATGCGGTGTTGTGCCTCGATGACTATCTCAGCGATGGGACCACTGAATCGAGCAGCGAGGCAGTGACGATCACGATCGACGATCCGGACGAAACGGCCTGAACACCTCGATACCGGTCCTCGACCCCGAGGCCGACACGCATGCGTTTTTGGTGATGACCATCCGACGATTCGTATGAGCGGTTCGATGGACGGGGTCGATGCTGAGGCGAAGGACCGAGCGATGGATGCTGCACCGGTCGGTATCGTGCTCTCAGATCCCTCGATTCAGGACAACCCCCTCGTGTATGTCAACGAGACCTTCTCCGAGATCACTGGGTATCATCCCGAGGAGATCCTCGGGCGTAACTGCCGATTCCTTCAAGGCGAGGAGACTGACCCGGTGATGGTCGATCAGATCCGATCCGCAATCGATGCCGAGGAACCGGTCACGGTGGAGCTGTTGAACTATCGGACCGATGGGGAGGCCTTCTGGAACGAGGTCACGATCGCCCCCGTGACCGGCCCTGATGATGAGCTCATCCACTTCGTCGGCTTCCAGATGGACGTCACTGACCGAAAAGAGGCTGAGCTGGCCCTCGAGGCACGGACCGAGCAGCTCGAACATGTTGTCGACCGGCTGAATGGGCTGCTGTTCGACATCACTGAGGAACTGATGCATGCTCGGTCACGCGAAGAGACCGAGCGTGTCATCTGCGATCGGATCACCGATACCGACCGATATGCCTTCGCCTGGGTTGGTGAGGTATCACCGGTGGATGGCACCGTGACACCAACCAACTGGTCTGGGGTCGTCGATGGACTGGAATCAGTCACGATCGAGGGACCAGGTGCGGCCATCCTCGCTGAGGCGCTTGAGCAAGACACCTTGGTGACGAGTGACAATCCGACCGGTCTGGGAGGGACCGCTGCCATCTCCGCCGTGGCCGTCTGCCCGCTGGGATATCGACGCCAACGCTATGGGGTGCTCGTTATCGGTGCAACATCTCCTGACGCCTTTGACGATCCAGAGGGGGCCGTCATCGAGGCGATGGGGCGGACCATCTCGACGGCGATCCATGCGGCACAGACTCGACGAAGTCTCACCAGTTCGTCACAGGTGGTCGCCACCTTTACCGTTCGTGACACGACGTTCATCCCCCTCCGCTTTGCCCACGAGGCATCCAGTTCTCTCAACTTCGAGGGTGCCGTCGAGCGCCGTGATGGTTCCTCGGCACTGTTTTTCACCACCGAGGGTGCATTCGATCGACTCAATGCCGCGGTAGATGCGATCGAGGCGCTTGATGACCTCGTCGAGGTGCGCACGTTCGATGAGCAGCGATTGATCGAGGTGATCGAATCGTCCCCATCGACGCTCGGTTGGTTTGCACAGCTCGGGGCGAACCTCACCTCACTCGAATGCACACCAGACCACGCGAGGTTACAGTTACACCTCGCACCGGATGTCGACGGCCGAGGGGTGGTCGAGGAGATCAAAGCGCGTTATACACCGATCGAACTCGTCTCTTACACCACCGAGAACCGCCCGCCGACACGGCAGGCCGATTTCATCAGTGAACTCGAAGAGGTCCTCACCGACCGCCAACAACTCGTGCTCAAGCGAGCGTATCTGAGTGGTTTTTACGACCAACACCGTCAGATCACCGGTGAGGAGATCGCTACATCGATAGGTATCAGTCGGTCGACGTTCCACCAGCACCGCCGGGCGGCAGAGCGCAAGCTCATCGAGGCATTTCTGAGACCGACCATCCCCGTCGATGATTGAGCCCAACTAGTTCGGTATACCCCTGAAAGGTGTACCACTATTTTCTCCAAGGTGGAGAATCTGCGAAAACGCTCCTGTATGCCAGGACGTAGCTATGCATCTCGTATCGGCTTCGCAGAGGTTCCCCGACTGATCATGGTACACCCTGACTCAATCACCCTCGCAAAACGCATCCAACGTTCCACCGGACGGACCTTCCACCTCACCACCAGGGTGCTCCCAGAGCGTGTCCGCCATCCAACGTACGTCCTCTATGGCTTCTTCCGGCTCGCTGATCAGGTGGTCGACGATACCGATCCATTACCACCAACAGAGCAAGCAGCCCTGCTGACTGAGTATGAGCAATCGGCACTCGGCAATCGGGAGACGAACCATCCGGTGCTCAACGCGATGGCAGATCTTGTCGATCGGCATGCGATCGATGAACGAGAAATTACCGAGTTCATCGATGCGATGCGTGCAGATATCGAACCAACACCGTTTGCTCGCTATCGTGACCTCGAGGAGTACCTCCGCGGTTCAGCGGTCGCCGTCGCGTACATGATGCTCAAGGTGATGAACCCACCACAGCTCGAGGCGGCCCGGCCACACGCACGTGCCCTCGGTGAGGCGTTCCAGCTGACTAACTTCCTCCGTGATGTCAGAGAGGACAGCCTGCAATATGATCGACTGTATCTACCACTGGAGACCCTCAAGGCACATGGGGTCAGCCCTGAAGAGATCCATTCGCTTCGGTTCTCAGAGGGGGTGGCACGGGTGATCGAGACAGAACTCGATCGAACCGAAGATCGCTACCGAGTTGGTGTCGAGGGGATCAAGTACCTCCCAGCTGACTGCCGATTCGCGGTATTGTTAGCCGCCGTGTTCTATGCAGAATATCACCGGATGATCGCCAGTCAGGGGTACGATGTGCTCACCAAGCAACCTAGTTTTACCCGACGTCGATATGCGGTGTTGTTCATACGAACCTGGTTCGCCTGGAAGCGACATGATGATCCAGCTACGGTGTTCTACCGGGTGAGTCCCATCGATCCCCCGACTGAGGGGGCTCACCAAGATACGACATCGAGTGGGCTCACCAGCGTCATCAAAGAACACATACTCCCGTCCAGCAGCGATTGATCATGGCCGAACACATCGGGGTGATCGGTGGCGGTATCGGTGGGATTTCTGCGGCCACCTACCTCGCGTCAGCTGGCTATGAGGTGACCGTCTTCGAGCGCAACGAGCAACTCGGTGGTCGTGCTCGAGTCCTCGAAGGTGACGGTTTCCGCTTCGATATGGGGCCGTCGTGGTACCTCATGCCAGATGTGTTCGAGCGATACTTCGGCCACTTCGATCAGACCCCAGATGCGTACTACCAGCTCGAACGCCTCGATCCGAACTATCGAGCGTACTTCAAAGATGGCGATCGGATCGATGTCCCAGCCGATCCAGCCAGCCTCGCGGCCATCTTCGAATCCTATGAATCAGGCGCCGGTGATGCCCTCGAACGGTACCTCGAGCAGGCGGCAGAATCCTATGAGGTTGGCATGGAGCACTTCGTCTATACCGACCGTGGTCGGTTCAGAGATTACCTCGACCTGACGGTGATACGCAACGCACGCGGTCTGTCCTTACTGCGGAAGATGGACGATCACGTGTCGTCGTACTTCACCCACGAGAAGCTCCAACAGCTCGTCCAGTACAATCTGGTCTTCCTTGGCGGGTCACCAGAGACAACACCGGCGTTGTACAACCTGATGGCGCATGTTGATTTCAATCTCGGTGTCTACTACCCCACCGGTGGTATCGGCAGTGTCATCGATGGATTGATCGAACTCGCTCAGACGCAGGGGGTGCGATTCGAGACGGGTGTGGAGGTGACCGCCATCGAGGGAGAACGCGGCGACTTCACTCTTCACGGAGCCAACGAGGTAGTAGACGAGCCAGCTCTCGTCGTGAGTGCCAGCGATCTCGCGCATACCGAGCTCGAGCTGCTCGATGCGGCGGATCGACACTATGACCACGATTACTGGGCATCGCGGACGATGGCTCCCTCTGCGTTCCTCATCTACCTCGGCATCGAGGGGACCGTCGAGGAACTCGAGCATCACACGTTGATCCTCCCGAATGATTGGGGTCCACATTTCACGGAGATCTTCGATGAACCGGCGTGGCCAGATGATCCTGCCTACTACGTATGTCGCCCCTCTGCGACCGACCCTTCGGTGGCACCAGCTGGTCACGAGGCCATGTTCGTGTTGCTTCCCATCGCACCAGGGCTGGAGGACAGCCCCGAGATCAGAGCGCGTCAGCGCATGCAGCTACTCGGCGATCTCGAGTCGACTATCGGGGTCGAGTTGACCGACCGTATCGTCTTCGAACGGTGGTTCTCGATCGATGATTTCGCGACCGACTACAACGCCTATGATGGGACCGCTCTCGGACTGGCGCACACCCTCAGACAGACCGGTCCACTCCGACCCGATCACCGTGCAAAGGGTGTCGACGGGCTCTATTATACCGGGAGCTATACCCGCCCTGGAATCGGCGTGCCGATGGCACTTATCAGCGGGGAGCATGTAGCCAACGCCATCTTCGAAGACGACCGATGAACCATCTCTGTGCCCTCCTCACGACCGCACGCCCTCGGTTCTGGCTCTATCTGGCAGGTCCGGTTCTCGTTGGCCTAGCGTTTGGTATCGATAGCTTCGGACGGCTCACCGACCTCGAGGTGGTGGCGCTCTTGGTGTATTTCCTCATCCCGGCCAACCTCTACCTCTACGGTGTCAACGATATCTTCGATGCATCCATCGACCAGTTGAACCCGAAGAAGGCCGGCCGTGAACGGCGGTTCACCGGGGACCGGGTCATCGTGGGCGGTGTCATCGTAAGCCTCCTGCTCGGTCTCGCCCTCCTCATCATCCTACCGCGAGCCATCCAGCCGTGGTTGCTCGGTTTCTTCTTCCTCGCCACGGCCTACAGTGTGCCGCCTATTCGATTCAAGGTGCGACCGCTGTTCGATTCCATCTCGAACGGGCTGTACATCCTTCCAGGGGTGGCGGCCTATGTGCTCGTCGCTGAGGTACTCCCCCCGACGGAGGTGATCGTCGGTGCGTGGCTCTGGACGATGGCGATGCACACCTACTCGGCCATCCCTGATATCGTCCCAGATCGAGCCGGCGGAATCCGCACCACGGCGACCATCCTTGGCAAACATGGCGCGCTCGCTTACTGTGGTATCATCTGGATGCTCGCCGCCATCGCGTTTGGCGTCGTCGACCTTCGCGCAGGTCTACTCCTCTCGGTGTATCCGATGCTGGTGATACTTGTAGCGGTATCACCTACATCGGTCCGGCGTGCCTACTGGGCATATCCTGTCATCAACACCATCGTCGGTATGGTGTTCGTCATCGCCGGATTCTGGGAGGTGACCCATGGCTGAGGGTGACTCGAGGACTGTGGTGGAGCGCTCTCTGGATCGTACTCACGTGCAGACCACACTTGAATCGGTGATCGAGGCTAACCGGTTCACCATTGCGGTCGTCTTCCCGGCCGTCGGTGCGGTGATCCTTCTTGCGAGTGCTGAGGGATGGTTACCAGGTTGGTTGGCGTTCAATGCGGGGCTGTTGCTTTTCGGGATGTTCGTGATGCGTTCACCGCTGCTCGTTGGAGCGGCTCCCCTCGTCGACCGACGGGCTGGGGTGTTCCTCCTCGGACTCATCGGCTACACGTATGCCATCGAGATGATCGGGGTCGCTTCCGGCCTACCCTATGGTGGATTCTCCTACGGTGTAGACCTCGGTCCGATGCTCGCTGGTGTCCCCCTCGCCTTACCCGTGTTGTTCATCCCGCTGGTGGTCAACGCGTACCTCCTCACGGTCCTGGTCGCACCAAGCCTAACCACGTCAGCGTTGGTGCGACTGCCCATCGCCATCGCCGCGGTGATCGCGATTGATCTGGTGCTCGATCCTGCTGCGGTCGCCATCGGTTTCTGGGCATTCGATGCTGGTGGTGTCTATTATGGCGTGCCATGGACGAACTATGCCGGCTGGCTCATCAGTGCAACCGTGGCGGTGCTCGCTATCGATCTTGCAGTCGATCTCGAGGCGGTGCATGCCAGGGCAAAAGGGTGTCCGTTCATCTTGGATGATCTGGTAAGCTTCGTCTTGCTGTGGGGATCGATCAACCTGCTATACGGGCAGTTCATTCCGGTCGCCGTGACGGTCGTGTTGATCGTCGGGTTGTTCGCCACCGGTCGGTATGATCACGTGCTCGACCGGTTCTCAATCGGGTGACGACAGTGATGGATCGTACCTCCCCGAAGGATATACCGCTTGGATGGCTGAATCGGTCCGTACCAAGAAGCAATTCCAAACCGATGAATCGAATTTCTCATCGAGCAAGATCGTAGCCCACAGTTCGGTTCGTGGGAGCACTTCCAGATAAGTCTACAGACGACGATTGACCCTTTGTCGACCGATCCTGGCCGCTATTCGTGTACCGTCGCGATTTCATGTTTGTCCGTCTGACCAACCGAGGGAGAACCAGGGTTAAACACCATTGCATCCTGCACTCAGGATACGCGCGGGTAGCCAAGCCAGGTCAACGGCGCAGCGCTTAGGACGCTGTCCCATAGGGGTCCGCCGGTTCGAATCCGGTCCCGCGCATGGGGTAGTATCGTGTTCCACAGCAGAGTTATTGATAGAAATACGATACTTCATGAGGTGATTCGAGACCCAACTAAGGTAGGATATCCTATGCTATACTTGTCATGATTGCTGGGGATGCCTCGTTTATCAATT
>SKSH01000188.1 GCA_007118075.1 Halobacteriales archaeon | reverse complement strand
GTCACTCGTGGAGTGCGTTCATCGCCTGTTGGACGGTTTCGAGTGCGGTCTCACGCTCGCTCTCTCTGACGAAGACGGTGATGGAGGTGGCACTCGTCGTCAACTCGTGGATGTTGATGTTTGCCGATGCCAGCGGGGAGACGATCCGGTCGATGACACCCGGTTGGTCGTAGACGGACCCCATGACGACACGGATGGCCGCCAAGTCGTCCTCGATGGTGATACTCGAGAGGTGTACTTCCTCGAGGATGACGTCGTGGACCCGCTGTTTGGCCGTCGGAGCATCGTCGGTTGCGAGGTACAACGAGACGCTATCGATTCCGCTTGAAATGGCATCGATCGTGATACCGTCCGCAGCCACCGCCGTGGTGATCTGGCCGAGGATGCCCGGTACCCGCCTGATCTCACGGCCGGCGACGGTCAGGCAGCTCAGCGGTGCTTCGGATGCGCTGACGATCGTCTCGAACGCCCCCTCGACGTGAGTACCGCTCGTGAGCAGATCGCCGGTCTGGTAATGAACGATCTCGACGTCAACCTCGTCCACCTTGTGTGCGATCGCCTCCGGGGCGATGACCTCTGCACCTCGAAAGGAGAGCTCGCTCAGTTCTCCGACGGAAATCTCCCCGACGTTGTGGGTCGATTCGATGATATCTGGGTTGCCGGTGAGGACACCCTCGACATCGGTGACGATGACGACCCGATCGGTATCGAGTGTGTTCCCGAGCACCATTGCGGTGGTATCGCTCCCGCCACGACCGAGGGTCCGCTGGACACCGTTGGCATCCTCAGCGAGGAATCCGGTGATCACAGGGACCGTCTCGTGAAGCAACGATTGTAGCGCGCTCGACCGTTCGGTTGTCTCCTCGAGTTGTATCTGGTCATCGCGGTCGACGACGATCGGCCACTGATCGATCCCAGGTTCGATGACGGTCGCATCGACCCCACGACTTCGGAGCGCGGCAGCGACGAGTCGCGCACTGGTTCGTTCACCCATCCCGAGGACATCGGCGGTATCGGCATCACCGGTGTCGAAGGTAAGGTACTCGAGCAACTCATCTGTCATCGACCCCATGGCGCTGACGACGACAGCCACCTCATGGCCGTCTTCGATCGCCTGGATGATAGCATCGGCGGCGAGTTCGATGCGTGCACCGGTGGCGAGGCTCGTGCCCCCGAACTTGGCGATGAGTCTCATCGAAGGACGTCGGTCATATCATACCGCCCTGGTGGCTGTGTGGCGGTCCATTCGGCGGCGGTGATGGCACCAGCGGCGAACACCGCTCGAGAGCCAACCCGATGGGTGAGTGAGAGCATCTCGTCGTTACCGGCGATGAGCACCTCATGCTCACCTCTGATGTCACCAGCTCGTCTCGCGAAGATACCGATCTCGCCAGTGGTGCGTGGTTGGACACCCTCACGGCCGTAGACACGTTCGCTCAGATCTCCGAGGTGTGCCTCGATCTCCGCAACGAGCTCCAGTGCCGTGCCACTGGGGGCATCTTCCTTGCCAGCATGATGCGTCTCGGTCACCTCGATATCGTAGCCATCGAGTCGCTCGATGGCCGCGGTCACGGCTTCGGTGAGTGCGTGGATACCGATCGAGAAGTTCGACGCCACACAGACCGGGATGACCTCGGTTGCTCCATCGAGGGCGCTCTCAGCATCGCTATCGAGGCCGGTGGTGCCGGAGATGAAGGGTACTCCAACGTCGGCTGCGGTGCTCACGAACCGGGTGGTCGCCTCAGGGAGGGTGAAGTCGATGATCGCATCGGCATCCTCGAGGTGGGCATCGAGGTCGCTCGTTGCGACGAACCGCGAGTCTTCCTGCAGGTCAAGATCGCGTGTCACCGCCACGTGCAGGTCGTGAACTGGATGGTCCTCGAGTAGGTCGATGAGGGTCGAACCCATCCGGCCGGTCGCCCCGGTGATCACAAAGCGCATCGGCCTAGCGCAAATCCAGGGCGGTGAGGACGGCCTCGATCTCCGAGCGATTCTGGTAGGTATCGTCCTCACGTGGTCTTCGATCGAGCGGTGCACGGGGTACGCCGAAGTCGAATCCGAGCAGGTTGAGTGCGTACTGGACGGAGATGGGGTTCTTCTCGCCCGGTTGGAACATCGCCTCGTGTAACGGATCGAGTGCCTGGTTCAAGGCCGCAGCCTTGCGGTGATCGTCCTCGTTGACACCCGCCTCCCACACCTCGAGGGTTCCCCTCGGGTGGACGTTTGCCGCCACGCTGATGGTGAAGGTCCCTCCTTCACGGTAGACGAAGTGGTTGGCGGGGTCGTCACCGGACCCGAATGCGAAGCCGTCTGGCTGCTGTTGGTCGAGTCCCTGGCCGATCTGATGGATCTGCTGGAAGTCGAGGGATGCCTCCTTGATACCGCAGATGCCATCGATCGCTGCCAGTTCGAGTGTCGTCTCGGCGGCGATGTTCTGACCGGTCCGGCTGGGGACGTTGTAGGCGATGATGGGCTTGCGCAAGCTCTCAGCAAGCCGGCGGTAGTGCTTGATGATGAGATCCTGGGGCGGGCAGTTCTGATATGGCGAGATCATGAGATGTGCAGCGATATCCACCGCATCCTCGATCTGTCCGGCGAGTTCGAGGGTCTGTGCAGTAGAGTTCATCCCATCTCCGGCGATGATGGGCAGATCGGTCGAGGCAGCGACATGCTCGACATAGCCGATGTGCTCCTCGTAGAGGTCGGTCCCTCGATCGCCGAGGGTGGCGGCATGGCCGGTGCAACCGGCTGGGACGACCCCGTGGACGCCGGCCGCCTCAAGATGGGCGACGTGGTCGCTCGATGCCTCATAGTTGATCGCCCCATCGTCGGTGATCGGCGTCGGTAACGCCGGATAGACCCCCGATGGCACGAAATTCGATGACATGCCCTGATAAAGCATAAGCGCCACAAAGAGCGTTCCGGCAGCCCCCGTCCGCAGGTTCTTGGTCTCGCCCGAGTGAGTAGCGGTCATGATCGAACGAGGCGACGAGCTGACCATCGGTGGAGTTGCCCCAAGCGACCTCATCGAGGATCATGGCACACCGCTGTTTGTGTATGATGCTGGTGTGATCGAGACACGGTATGGGGCGCTCGTCGATGCCTTCGAGCGTGCAGGTATCGATATTGACGTACGCTATGCAATGAAGGCGAACACCAACCCGACCATCGTCGAACGGCTCGTCGACCTCGGTGCTGGGCTAGATTGTGCGAGTCGACTGGAGGTCAATCTCGCGGTATCGCTCGTTGATCCCGAACGAGTGCTGTACACCGCACCGTACAATCGAGGATCTGAGCTACGCCATGCGGTCGATCAGGGGGTGACGATCAACCTCGACGGGCCGTACCTGCTCGAACACCTCGAGGTGTTGCCGAGGGAGCTGTGTTTCCGAATCGATCCTGGCATGGGCCAGGGAGCTCACGGTCTCGCCTTCGGCGGTGGTGAGACGAAGTTCGGTATCAATGCAGACGATGCCATCGACGCGTATGCGACCGCCGCTGACCGTGGTGTCGAATCGTTCGGCATCCACATGATGCCTGGAAGTGGGGTATTGGATCCCGCTTACTTCGAGGCGGTCACGGCCGAACTACTGGACATCGCCGACGATATCGCCAGCACCTTGGATATCACCTTCTCGTTCGTCGATCTCGGTGGTGGGC
>SKSH01000054.1 GCA_007118075.1 Halobacteriales archaeon | reverse complement strand
CGCCGTGACGTGTTGATATCGAAGGCGTACTCGAGTGCTTGCAGTCTGGTCAGTGCTGAGTCGGTGTTGGCGACCCGGACGGTCCCGCCTACACAGCCGACATCATCGTCCAACTGGAGCTGGGAGACCATCTCTCCGATCGCCTTTGGTGCGATGCGACTGTCGGCATCTACGGTCACGACGATCTCTCCGCTACTGCAACGAAGGCCGAGGTTGAGCGCGGCGTGCTTTCCCCCATTCGGGCGACGATACACCTGGACGCCTCGGTCACGGTAGGAGGCCGCGATACGATTGGTCGCATCGGTACTCCCGTCGTCGATCACGACGATTTCGAGCAACCCTGCGGGATAGGTGGAGGCAAGCACAGCCTCGATCGTTCCCTCGATGGTATCCTCCTCGTTGTAGGCTGGAATGAGGACACTGACCATTGGGAGATCGTCCGAAAGTGCGAACTCAGTATCTGCGGTTCGTTCGGTCAAGAAGTGATACAGCGCCAACGGGACCACGAGGAACAACTGTATCGAGAACAGCCATAGGGCGAATGCAAAGATGACGGTCAAAGGCGTGGCAATAGCCGCGAATGCAGCCAACCCAATCAAGATGAGTCCGGCGGCGATGATGATGAGTATCCAGGCTGGAAGACGATCACGGACGGCGATCCGTGGATCATTGGATACGGCAGTGAAGAGGCAAGCGACACCGAGGGCGAATACCACCGGACCAGGTACGTCAATCAGTCGGATCGGATAGAGTCGGGATAATCCCAGTAAGAGCGCCGCACCGACGACAAGTCCAGGCCACACCCAGCGCGGGACGGGACAAAGTCCAGCTGAGATCGCCCACAGCCGATCTGAAAGAGCAGTGATCACCAACCAAGTGGCAAACCCAACCGTCAGTACTCCAGGGATGAACCAGAACCAAACCGGCATGAGTTGGGAACCGAGTGCCCACCCACCCCAAAGCAGCGCAGTTAGAATAAACAGATCCAGACGGAGTCTCATTCGAGTATCTATTCCAACTTGAATGCACGGTCGAATGTCGCCTCACAGTCAATACATCGCGAGACGGTCGTGATCGGGACAAGTCCAACTCGTGCATCTTCCTTGATTCCCCTCTCGATGCATTTCGGGCAGGGCCAGTTGTCTGCAACCTCACCGATACCAAAGGATATCCGCCCGCATGGGAGATGTTCGTAGACACCAGTCGGGACGGAAATCCCCGAACAGCTCGGACACTTCGAAGCAGGTGAGCTTTCGGGTGAGCCGTTGCGGATTCCATCCAACACAGGCTCTGGCAATACGCTCCTCATACCCAGAAGGTCACCAGCGACCAGGATTACTAACGAATACCTACTGCAATATTAGGTGGGAACTAAGGCAGAATGTACGATCACGAGTGTAACTGCCACCCGTCGTCAATCCGTTCGAGTTGACCACTATCGAGCTTCGAATGGAATTCACCAAGCGTCATGAATCGTACGTCATCGTGCTGTTGGATATGCTCGATGAATGACTGCAGGAATTCGAGTCGTTCATCGGTCGTGAAGTACTGATAGTGCATCATCTGCACGTAGAGTTCACCCGTCTCGTGAACCTCGTCGAACGTCGCCTTCATCTCAACTAGGTCGTAGAACTCGATCGAGGACCAGTTGCTGACGAAACCGGTTGTTTGCGGGACGTGCATGATCTCTTCGGTCCAGAAGACCTCATCCTCACCGAAGTGTTGTTGAGTGAACCACGTCCCACCGGAGATCACAGAGATGTTCGCTGCAGAGAGAGCATCAACGGTCGTCTCGTCATACGTATCGAATGGTGGGATGAACGTTGTTGGTTCCTCGCCAACACAGGCTTCCAACAACGTGGCACCACGTTCGATACGATCGCGCTGGTCAGCGATCGATTGATCACCGAACTCGCTTCCCCCATAGAAGTCGGTCTCCATGTCGTGGGTATACCCGTGAAGACTGAACTCGAACAAGTCGGGATGATCGGCTGATTGTGCACGGAAGTACTCACAGAAGGACGAGTCAGGATCGAGCGATTCGGTGCCGTTTGGAACGATGCCGTGAGTGACGGGAATCCCGGTTTCGACGAATAGCTCGTCGACCGCATGTAGCGCTTCTTCCTCGTATCCAGGCATCGGGTCGTCGTTGCGGAAGATCACAATCGTCGAGAACTCCTCCGGCTCCGGGGTCGACATCGTATCGTCTGAATGGTCGGGCGACTGGTCGTGCAAGAGGTAAATCCCGCTGACGGCGATCAGTCCTGTCAGGACAAGTCCAACCAACAGGAAAATCCCGACCGACTGACGAACCATGTTGACCGGTTCTGAGAACCACGACAAAGTTAGGTCTCGACTACGGAATTCTCACCGGTCCTTAATCTTGTTAGATTGAGGTCTATGGGCAATTATGAACCGACGACGTGTCCTCGCTGCGTTGGGCGGATTGGGTAGTGTTGGGATCGGCGCATACCACACGCACACGACGACGATCAGTGAACCCGGAGCTCGCGATGGACAGCTGTTGCTTGGTATCTCACCAGAAGCCCTGGATCTCGACGAGTTAAGTGCCATGGAACATTGGCTCGGCCAGCGCCACGCTATCGTCGTTCGATTTTGGGACCTCGGGATAAATGAGGAGACAATCGAGGCCAATGTCGAGGGAGGGCTCACGGGCCTCTGGAGAAATGGCTACATCCCATTGGTGATGCTGCAGCCCTTTTTCGGAGATGAAACACCGACGGATATCACCCGACAGATCGCTAACGGCCAGCACGACGAAACCATCGATCATTGGGCGCGCATCCTCGGGAACTGGGTGGATCAGGGTCGGACCCCACACGATCGTCGGGTGTACCTCTCGGTCGCCCCCGAGATGAACGGTGATTGGACCCCGTGGAGTCCGGCGGCCGGAGACACCGACGAACAGGATTTCATCGACATGTGGAGGGCGATCCATGACCGGTTCGTCGATGCAGGCTTGGAGGAGCATCGTGCCCAGTGGATGTGGACAGTCAATCACACCAGCCGAGACACGTCAATCGATGCGCTCTATCCTGGCGATGACTACGTTGACTGGACAAGCATCCATGGCTACAACTGGTACCGGTGGGGTGGATGGGCCGATGCAGAGCACATCTACGGTGGGGCCATCCGCCGCATCAGGCGAACCACAGACCGACCGTTAGCCATCACAGAGTTCGGCTGTTCGTCAGAAGTGGCAGATGGTCACGATCCTGAACGCAAGGGCAAATGGATTCGCGAGACGTTCGGCTACTTCCACGAGCAGGACATCCGCATGGCCTGTATCTTCAATATCGACAAGGAGACAGACTGGGCTGTTTTCGGTGGCGAACGCGGGACGGCTACCACCGAGGTCGGTGGAGAGCCGAGGAACGTCTATCCGGCGTACCGTGAGGTGGTACAAGATCGCGACGTGCTCGGGCCACATCCAGAGCATCGCCGCATCCTCGCTGACGACGAGTTCATGGGCCGGTTCTGAGCTCCATGTTCCATCAATAGTAATTCCATGTTAAAATTGAGTGCGACAATGCGCTGATAAGAACAATCCCATGAAATGGTGAGCAATGATGGGGCTGGAGGGATTTGAACAATACGTCTGTCGATACTACCGGTACGTTATCCATCACCATCACCAACCTCATTG
>SKSH01000035.1 GCA_007118075.1 Halobacteriales archaeon | reverse complement strand
TGACATCGTGCACCCGGATGAGGTCCGCACCACGCACAGCGGTCATCGCCGAGGCGACCGCCGTCGGGATGTCACGCTCACCGGGCTCGTACCCGATGCCACCAAAGAGCGACTTCTGCGAGTGGCCGATCAGTACCGGACAACCGAGCGATCTGAACTCATGCACCCGACCCAATAGTTCGAAGCTCTCCATCGGGGCCTTGTTAAACCCGATGCCTGGATCGACGATCACATCCCGACGGTCGACGCCAGCCCGTTCACACCGCCGAACGAGATCGTCGAGTCGTCGAGTGACCTCGACCACCACGTCGTCGTACTCGATCGGGAGATCGGGGACGACCGGTGTGGTGAGGCTGTGGGTGATCACGATAGGTACCTCATGATCGGCAACGGTCGGTGCCATTGCTGGATCGGAGAGACCGGAAACATCGTTGACGAGATCCGCGCCGGCATCCACCGCCGCCGCAGCAACCGTCGCCTTCTGGGTATCAACGGAGACGAGTGCATCGAAGTCGCTGATGGCCTCGATGACGGGAAGTACCCGGTTACATTCCTCAGCCTCGTCGACCGGCTCCCCGCCCGGTCTGGTGCTCTCACCGCCGATATCTACGATGTCCGCTCCTGCCTCGACGTGCCTCTTTGCCAAGTCGATCGCTGCATCGATGGTCGTGGCCTCGCCTCCGTCATAGAAGCTGTCAGGGGTGACGTTGACGATCCCCATGATCGCGGGCGCATCACCACCCCATGGATGATCCCCCCAATCGGGGGTATACTGGATCCCGAGACTTCGACGGAGCTCCTCGCCGAGCGTGGCCAGCCCGCGGGTCTGTCCCTCGAGCGAGCGGATGACCCGCTTGAACTGCGAGAGGGTGCCCAGCATGAGTACGTCCACGAGCTCCCCATCGGCCGACACACCCGAAACAGCGCATTCACCACCTGCGCTGAGCAGCTCCTGTTTGAGGTATGCCGCCTGTTGGTGGGTCGCCCTCGTGTGCACCCCACGGTGTACCCCCTTCCCCCGCATCCGTGAGATCCCTGCGTCTGTGACATGCGATCGCTCCATGGCGGTTGTGATCCCAGATAGTGTGTCGAATCGCCTAACCGATGGATGACGAATCCAGCGACGCCGTGACTCACTGACCGTGTACAACGAACCGGTCACGCACACCGCATCGGCTGGTTCGGCCGCGTCAAGGGCGGCGTCAACAGCTGCATCGACCGAACGTTTGCGATTCACCGTGGGATAACCAGCATTCTCGAAGGCAACGGCCACCGCGTTCGTCGGGGCGGCTCTGGTCGTATCCGGGCGACACGTCGTGACAGTCGATGCTGGTGGGAGGGCCTCACAGATCCCAGCGATATCCTTGTCCTGCATGACGCCGACGACCAAGTGGAGCGAATCGTACTGGAGCTCATCGATGATGCCACTGAGATGCTCGATCGCGGCCGGGTTGTGCGCCCCATCAAGGAGGACCAGCGGATCGCGTTGGATCGCCTCGGCCCGCCCAGGGTAATCGACCCGACGGATACCCCTGGCGATCGACGCCTCATCGACCGACCAGCACTGTCTGGCCAGCGTGGCAGCGACCCCTACGTTCACCGATTGGCGCTCACCCAAGAGTGGTGTGGCCGTCTCGATGGCCCAATCTGGACCCTCGATCGCAAGGGCCGCCTCGAGGTGATCGGTGATTCCCCGATACTCGACCCTGACATCGACCTCGGGGTCGGTCCCGACCACGGTCGCGTCGGCTCGTTCGGCGAGTACGACACTTCGTGCCCGCCCGGTTGTGGCGGTCACCAACGGGGTATCGTTCCCTGCCACGGCGATCTTGTCGGTGGCAATCGCCTCGATCGTCGATCCGAGTACATCAGTGTGGTCGAGATCGACCGAGGTCACCGCCGCGGCGACAGGATCGACGACACTCGTGGCGTCATGACGACCGCCGATGCCCACCTCGAGGACCGCGATATCCACAGCAACCTCGTTGAAGTGCCACAGTGCCATCGCGGTGACCGCCTCGAAGAATGTCGGTGTTCGGTTCACCGCACCAGCGGCATCGAGATCGTCGACGAGGCTATCCATAAACCGGGTGACTGCCGCCTCGGAGATCGGTCTGCCGTCGACGCGGATGCGGTCACGGACGCTTTCAAGATGCGGTGAGGTGTAAAGCCCCACACGATAACCCGCATCCTGAAGAATCTCGGCAAGGGTGACGGCGGTCGATCCCTTGCCATTTGTCCCGGCGATCTGTACTGATTCGTACCCCGTATGCGGATCGCCGATCGCATTGAGCAACTCCTCAGTGCGGGCGGTCCCGGGCTCGATGGCGTGTCGCTTCAGATCGTATAGCCGGTCGATCGCTGATCGGTACCTCATTCGGTTGCACACCCTCGATGTCGTGGTCGTCCCATGGTCAGATTAGTGTCGGAAACACCGCTGGCCGGTGAAGGCCATCGCGATACCGTGTTCGTCTGCCGCCTCGATGACGGTGTCATCATTGCGTGAACCTCCGGGTTGGACGATGGCGTCGATCCCAGCCGAAGCCGCCAGCTCGACACCGTCTGGGAAGGGGAAGAAGGCATCGCTGATGAGGACACTCCCGTCGGGACCCTTCCCTTCTGCGTGTTCGCGAGCCTTCCTGATGGCAAGATGGACCGCATCCACCCGTGAGACCTGTCCCTGCCCGATACCGACCGTTTCGGTCCCGTCGGCGAGGACAATCGCGTTCGAGAGCGCATGCTTGGCGACGCTCCAGCCGAACGCCATCGTCTCGAGCTGTGCCTCGGTTGGGACCTCCTCGGTGACGACCTCGAGGTGTTCTGGGTCGAGTCGCTGTTGGTCTCGATCCTGGATCAACGTGCCACCGACGATCGGCTTCATCGTCCAATCTACCGTCCGATCAGCAGGGCCGATCGGTCGGGGGATCCCGCCACTGACATCGATCACGCGCATGTTCGATCGCTCACCGAGCACATCCAAGGCATCAGCTTCGACACCAGGGGTCACGACAATATCCTTCACCGATTCGACGATCTGTTCTGCTGTCGATACATCACACGGTCGGTTGAGTGAGACGATGCCACCGAAGGCGCTCATCGGATCGGTCGAGAGGGCTCGATCGTACGCTTCGTCGAGCTGGTAGGCGGTCGCACAACCGGCTGGAGCGGCGTGTTTGATGACGGCAGCGGCTGGTTCTTCGAACTCGGTGATGATATCGAGGGCACCAGCGGCATCGACATAGTTCACATACGACATCCCCTTGTCACCGCTAATCTGCTCACCGTGAGCCAGGTTCGGTTCGGTGACCGTGTAATCACCATACAACGCGGCAGTCTGGTGTGGGTTCTCCCCGTATCGGAGCGTCTCAATGCGGTCTTCGGAGACGAGCCGATGTGCCGGATACGCCGACTCATCGACCGCGGTGTCGCTCACCGCTGGCTCGCCCTCTGAGTTCTCGGTGATCTCGATGACCTCCTCGGCGATCCACTGGACGGCCCGTGGATAGGCCTTGAACTCACCTTCGTAGAGGATACGTTCTTTGAGAGACCCAACGGTGTCATCCGGTCGGACCGGGACCGGTTCCTGGGTGATGATCGGACCTTCATCGACGACATCCGTGGCCACGTGAACGGTGCAGCCACTGACCCGGACACCGGCATCGAGGGCGTCTCCCCAGGCATCCATCCCCTTGAACAACGGCAACAGCGAGGGATGGACATTGAGGGTGGTCGGCAGCTGCTCAAGCATCCACCCCGACAAGATCCGCATGTATCCGTCGAGGCAGACGAGATCGACGTCGAACGGCTCGAGCTCATCGAGGATACGTGCCTCGTGTTGTTGTCGTTCCTCGCCATCATCCCGCTCGACGATGATCGTCGCGATCCCCCGCGTTGCAGCGGCTTCGATGATCGGTGCATCGGTGTGATTGGTGACGATGACCTCGAGGGTGGCGCCACCGGGTTCCAAGTCGTCGAGGTTCAACAGGTTGCGGCCGCGGTTGCCCGCGAACCCCGCGATGGTGACCATGGCATCGCTGGCGCCCTGGTGCGGGTTAGAAGTTCCGATAAGGGGTCGCTCAGAACCAGTCGAGACACCACACCGAGCGAGGTGGGAACGTAGCATCGAGGGCGGCGACCGCGGCCGGTTCTCCCTCAATCTCACCAGCATCGACATACCGTGAGACAGGTCGAGCCCCGACGACCATCGCTGAGAGCGTCCCGATATCGAGGATTACCTCAGGGTCGGCCGAGATCTGTTCGACCGATGCCGAACCGTCGCTCACGTCGAGTCTGATCGGCTCCTCATGCCAATCGACGAGGTCATCGTCTAGCTGTAAGACGACCGAGGCCGATGCCTCCTGCGGGTACTCGATCGCCTCGAGAGTCCGTTTCGCGTCGACCAGACGGACCATCGCCCCGTTGTTCACACTGGTTTCGACGCCCGCTCGGCTGCGGAGATGGTCGAGAAGCGGTGTATCGATCGACTCAAAGAGCTTCACCCGGTCTGTCTGCGAATCGTGATCGGCGAGGAAGCGACAGAGCTGCCGATAGGCCGTTGCATCGCTCGCGGCGAAATCGTAGACGATCAACTCACGATCCCGGTGATCGCCTTCGTAGCGGAAGACGAGGTACCCTCGATCCACTCCATCGTCGTCTCGCCAGACGTAGATGTAGTGCTCACCCCACCAGGAGACGGCGATGCGTTTTCTCCACCAGGTCTCATCGCGGTGGATGGCGAGATCATACGACTGGGTGAACGCGCGGTAGATGGGATCGAGCAGGTCGATGTCATCAGGGTCGATTCGATGGAAGGATCCAGTGGTATCTCCGCCAACGGTTCGTAATGCGGCTGGCTCAACCTCGTGGTGGGCATATCGGTACGCCTCGGCCCAGCCGAGATCCCGGTAGAAGGAGAACTTAAACGGCCATAATATCGAGAGATGGTCACCGCGTTCTCGGTACTCCTCGAGGGTGTGGACGAACAGCTCTCGGGCGTATCCCTGTCGGCGGTACTCCGGCGGGGTGGCGACAGCCGAGAGTCCTGGTGTGGAGAGCTGCACCCCTCGAACACAGGACTCGAACCAGAAGTGCGCACAGACCGCCCTGGGGCGAGCGTCATCCTCGATGAAGAGGCCACGACGTTCGCCGACTGTCCGTGGGGCAGTTGGGGATTCATCGGCTTGGTCGGGGGAGAGCTGCGGACGAAAGGCGTACCTCGTGTACGACCGAAAAAGTTCGTCCTCATCGTCCGTGAGTGGACGGTACAGGGTCATGTGTTCAACTCCGTCAAAACCAATATCAGCATGTCGGAACCATCCAGCCCGTATCCAAAACCCCATGGTCATCCCGGTTGGAGGCTGCAGTATGACCGACCCGTTGGACGCGATCACGCCGCTGGACGGCCGATATGCCGCCACGACGGCACCGTTTCGCCGTCATACCAGCGAGGCAGCCCTCATGCGTGCCAGAGCGAGGATCGAGGTCGAGTATCTCATCGCACTGGCTGACCTCGAAGTGATCCCTTTCGAGGTAGATGATGAAGCTCGCGATACGCTCCATAGCTGGATCGAAGACTTCGACGACTCTGACGCTACCAAAATCAAGCAGATCGAGGTCGAGGGGACCGAGGAGCACCCGGCAACCAATCACGACGTCAAGGCCGTCGAATACTGGCTCCGCGATCGACTCACCGCCGCTGGCCTCGAGACGGCCATCCCGTTCGCCCACTTTGGATTGACCAGTGAAGATGTCAACAATCTCGCCTACCGATTGTTGTTGCGGCGCGCCATCGTCGAGGAACTCATTCCCGCCCTCGAGGAACTCATCAACCACCTCACGGTCGAGGCGAAGGACCATCGTCATGTGTCGATGCTCGGACGGACCCATGGCCAACCGGCATCACCGACGACATACGGCAAGGAACTCGCCGTGTTCGTTCAACGTCTCACACGCGGACAGGACCGACTCGCTCAGCGTGTCGACGGGTTACAAGGCAAGTTCGGAGGTGCGACAGGGACCTTCGCCGCACACGCCATCGCGGAACCCGACGTGGATTGGCCGGCATTCGCTGAAACGTTCGTCCAGTCCCTCGGATTCCGGTATGGGCCATTGACCACGCAGGTGAATCCGAACGACGATATCGCCGCGGTCTTCGATGCACTCGCGAACATCGCCACCATACTGGTCGACTTCGACCGCGACATGTGGCGGTACATCAGCGATGAGTACCTCATCCAAGAGCAAGCAGCCGGTGAGGTCGGCAGTTCGACGATGCCGCACAAGGTGAATCCGATCGACTTCGAGAACAGCGAGGGGAACCTCCTCAAGGCACGCAGTGACCTGCGATTCCTGGCTGACACCCTCCCGATCTCACGGCTCCAACGCGATCTCTCCGATTCGACCATACACCGCTCGATGGGTGGTGCCCTCGCCCACTGGTATCTTGGTGTGACCAAGGCGCTGGCTGGCACCGAATCGGTCGCCCCGAACCCAGCGGTGATGGATGCCGACCTCGAACGCTCACCGGCGGTGCTGGCTGAAGCAGTCCAAACCGCCCTCCGACGAATCGGCGATCCAGACGCCTACGAGCGCCTCAAGTCGGCGACTCGCGGGCAGACGGTCGATCCAGGTGCCTTTGATTCGCTCATCGAGGAGATCGAGGCCGTAGACCCGGTCCTCGGCGAACGCCTCGCTGAACTTGAGCCGGCCACGTACATCGGACTGGCAGCCATCCTTGTTGACGAGCTCGAGCCAACGTGAGCACCAGCTGTCGCGGCCTTTAAGACGAATCACCAGGTATAATCTGATGATATGCGACATCCAGGACTGGTAGTTCGGATGCTGATAGCCGGGACCATCCTCTTCGCCTTCTACCTTTTGGTCGCCGGCGTAATGTTCGTCTACGGCATTCCCCTCGAATTTGTCCTCCTGCTCACCCTTGGGTTCGTCGGGTTCCAGTGGAAATTCGGGAAATGGGCTGCCCTCAGAAGCGTGAAAGCGAAAGATGTCGAGGAGGCCGAGCATCCCGAACTCTACCGGGCGACTGAGCGATTGAGCCGTGACATGAACCTCCCGATGCCCAGACTGATGATCGCCGAGATGGGCGTCCCGAATGCATTCGCAATCGGTCGGAAGAAGAAGGGGACGGTCGTGGTATCGAAAGAGCTGATGCAGACACTCAATCAGCAGGAACTCGAAGGTGTCATCGCACACGAACTGGCCCACATCCGCAACCGCGACGTGGTGATGATGGTACTCGGTCAGAGCATCGCCTCACTCGTTGGGATCGCCGTCTACTACGTCATGCTCTTTCGTGGTGGGGGTCGGAGCATGGGGGGCTTCTTCCTCGCCTACATCGGGGCGATGCTCGCGCAGATGCTAGTCATCGTCTTCGTCCGCGCGATCTCTCGGTACCGCGAGTATGTCGCTGATGCCGATGCAGCCAGGGCAATCGGTACGGGTGAACCGTTGGCTCGCGCACTTGAGAAGATCTCCAACACGAACGAGCAGGTAGTGAAACAACGCAAGGCACAGGGCCAACAAGGGGCGCCGTTTGACGACAACGTCTCCGCGTTGATGATTTTCGATCCCGAACATGGACTCCTCCGATCGGCCTTCTCCACCCATCCACCGACGGAGAAAAGGATTGAGCGCCTCCGCTACGGTACGTTCTGACCCCGTTCGAAGCGCCTTTGGTTGACCACGATTGACATATTCCATGGTCACTATCCACCCCGCACAGCGGGTGGCCGTTCTCGCCGATACGCAGAACCTCTATCACACCGCACATCACCTCTACTCCCGGAACATCGACTACACCGCCCTTCTCGACAAGGCCGTCCAGGATCGACAGCTCATCAGAGCCATCGCCTACGCCATCAAAGCCGATGCACCGGAGGAGGGGTCTTTCTTTGATGCGCTTGAGGACATCGGCTTTGAGGCCAGGGTCAAGGCCATCAGACAGTTCGCCGATGGCTCGAAGAAGGCAGACTGGGATGTCGGCATGAGCCTCGATGCGGTGACCTTGGCCACCCACGTCGATGTCATCGTTCTTTGCACCGGTGATGGCGATTTTACCAGACTCTGTACTCACCTCCAACATCAAGGGGTCAGGGTGGAAGTCATGGGTTTCAAATCCTCGACCGCAGATTCGCTCATCGAGAGTGCCGACGCATTTATTGATCTCTCTGCTCGAGAGGACACCTTCCTGCTTTGAGGATGACAGAGGAGGATATCCCGACCGCCGAGGAGTGCTCTGCGATCGAAACCGTCGCCCGGTACCAGTTCGGGTTGGAACCGGATGTCGATTTCTTACCAGCTGAATCTTCGCTTCGGGTATTGCGGAGTCGGTCTGGACGGGTCGACCGGTTGTACCTCGAGGAGGAACGCATCTGCACGCTGACCACTGCTGGTCGATTGACCCTCGGTGTGGCCGGTGCTCGACGCCTGCACGCAATCACGACACCACCGGCATATCGGGTCTCCCTTGAGGAGGAGGCCATTCCGTTCGTCAAAGACGGTCGAAACGCCTTTGCGAAGTTCGTCATCGGCGTCGATCAGCGGATCCGACCGCGGGATGAGGTCCTCATCGTCGACGTGAACGACCGGCTGGTGGCCGTTGGTCGGGCTGAACTCGCTGCGACCGGGATGCAAGCGTTCGAACGGGGGATGGCAGCCTCGATCCGACACGGTATCACCGATTAACACCTTGGTTAGGTCTGCTCGGAGACGGTCGTCAGGTATTTTTGTCGGTACTACGATTCAGCTACCATGTTTGGAGGAGGCGATATGAACCCCCGGAAGATGAAGCAGATGATGAGTCAGATGGGGATCGACATGGATCAACTCGGGATGGCCATGGATGAGATCGATGCCGTCGAGGCAATCATCCGGACCGAGGACGAGGAACTCTACTTCGAGTCCCCACAGGTCAGCATGATCGAGGCACAGGGGCAGTCAACCTATCAGATCATCGGGACACCGACGACAAGGGACGCTAGTGAAGGCGACACCGAACCGTTCACCGACGATGATGTCGCACTGGTCGCCGAGCGTGCCGGTGCCTCAGAGGAAGAGGCGATCGAGGCACTCCGATTAAATGAGGGTGATCTCGCCGCGGCTATCTCCGACCTCCAGTGAGTTTGTTACTGTGGCGTGAGGACCGGTCGTATCTCGTCGAGCCTGGTGATCGCCTCGAGACCGACCTCGGTATTCTGGACATCGATGCCGATGTCACCCCAGGGAGTACAATCGAGACCCACCTTGGTACCCGTTTTTTCGTTCTCAACCCTCGGCCAACGGACCTGTTCGATCTCCTGCAGCGGAGTGGAGCACCGATGCTCCCGCGGGATATCGGCCTGCTCATCGGATTGACTGGGATCACGAACGAGGACCGCATCCTCGATGTCGGGACCGGGACGGGGATCCTGGCGATCACACTCGCCCGACTCGGTGCAGAGGTGGTCACCTACGAGCGCACACCCGAAGCCGCCGAGCTGGCCATGGAGAACATCGAGATCGCCGGGGTCGAAGATTCGGTTACCATCCGAGAAGGCGATGCCTGCACAGTGTCACTTCAGGACCGCTTCGACGTACTGACCCTCGACACCGGCGATGCTCCGACACTCGCTGCTCGGTCACCTGATCTCTTGGTACCGGGTGGTGTCATCGCCGCGTATAATCCGTTCATCGAGGAGGCGAGAGCCGTCGTCAACGCGCTCGACGAGGCTGGACTCAGGCAGATATCAACGATCGAACCGTTCCACCGAGAGATGGAATTCGGCGATCGAGGGAGCCGACCGGCAACCGCCCCCGTCGGACACACTGGCTATCTGACCACCGCAAGATTCCTCCCGAACAACGGGTGAACCTGCCACCAACGTCTACCTCAGAACCGACCTGCCACCTGACGCGATAATAGGTTACGCTCAACTAAAGCGAGATATACTCAATGATCGTCCTCTCGCCATCGATATTCACACTTGGTACAGATGAAAAAGCGAGTCTCGCTCTCGTCTGCAGATCGTATCTGCTGAAGGTACCAGTATGCCCGATCATTCTCACAATCCGGACACCGTGTCGAGGTGGTTGGAAGTCCCCGGTCGGCCGCTGACTCGATCTCGGTGATTTCCCGTTCCTCCCGCTCCTCGGTCACCACGTATGCCGAGGCATCCTCACCTGGTTGTTCATGGCCACAGCTGGTACATCGCCAGAAATCGTCCTCGCGGATCATCAACGACCCGCACTCGTCACAGAACTCCATACCTGATGTGGCGGATTACTCCGATGACGGCTTAAATCCAGGGGTATGGTCCGGTGTGTACACTCACCGGAGGCGACTACGGTACAGAGACCAGGTCAATTCTCGACCTCGTTCACGATGTAATCATGTGCCTCACGGAAGACCTCACGTGGGCCGTCCTGTGTGATCGTGTTCAGTGCCTCTTCGTAGTCTCTCCATTGGAGATCATGGTGTTCACGCGAGAGCTCGACATCCGGGTCGTGCGCCTTGGCGATGAAGAGGTGGACGGTCTTGTGGATCGTTCGCCCATTTGCCTGGAAGACATAGTCGTACTCCTTCCGAAAGCCATCGATGAGCCGGAACTGCTCGATGCCGGCCTCTTCTTTCACCTCTCTGATCGCGGTCTGCTGTAGCTCCTCGTCGCCTTCGACACCGCCTTTCGGGAACTCCCAGTCCCCAGGGCGGCTCTTCAGCAGCAGATACTGGCGCACATCCCGCGTATCGCGGTAGATGATAGCGCCCGCGCTAACCGCCTCGACTGCCATTGATACCATATAAGAAATCCGCTATTAAGTGGCTATCGGGTGGCGAGACCACACCAGAGCCACCACGGGCCGGTTGCCATGTCTTCTTAAGGACCGGTGCTCTACCGCCGATGGAGACACGGATGTCGTATCGAACCAAGCTCGTCCTAGAAAGCGGCGATCGTCGAGCTCTCGATGCGACCGTCAGTGAATTACGGACGGTGGCTGCGGCGAAGGGTGCCGAGGTGGC
Source organism: Halobacteriales archaeon (assembly GCA_007118075.1). Taxonomy (GTDB): domain Archaea; phylum Halobacteriota; class Halobacteria; order Halobacteriales; family SKSH01; genus CAZXER01. The sequence goes on along the minus strand of SKSH01000035.1, from coordinate 2,123 downwards.
AGGGCCGCACACCAAACCATCTCGTCGGGTGCAGATTCCGTTGTACAAACGGCTCGATGGTGTGGAGCGCTTTGGCACATGGGAGTATGAGATCTACACCCGCGAGCTGACGGTGGTCGGCCACGATGGTGCAGCCAGGGCGATCGCGAGTGAAGCCATCCCAAAGAGCATCGCCGTCACACTCACCATCGATACGGTGGAGCAGCTCAGGAGAAATCGCTAGTACTTCGGTGTCGCACCGATCGCCTGGTAGATCTCGTCCATGAGCTCGTCGCGGTCTTGCTGCCACGCGGTGAAGGCGGCTGGATCGGATGGGTACCGTTCGTAATGCTCGAGCAGTCGGTCGGCGAGCTTCTTCGTTCGCATCAGGCCGTAGATGGTCCCCCAATGACCGAGGGTTCGGATCGCCGTTTTGAGCTTCAATCCCCAACCGATGTTGGTACTTCCTGAGTAGAGGGCATCAGCCAGTTTCTCACCGGGCAACGATGCCAACAGACTCATGAGTTCATCAACATCGACAGCCGTCGACATGATATTGTACACATCGAGTGCGGCGTATCTCCCGCCGAAGTGATCCATCACCCGCTCATTGTACTCCCAGAGTGCCGCCTCTGAGAAGTCATCTTGCTCGATGGCGTCGATGGCTACCTGTGCCGCATAATCAGCTGCGTATGCCGCTCCAGCCATCCCACCACCAGTGGTCGGGTTGACATGGCCAGCAGCATCACCGACCGCCATGAAGCCTGGTGCGACCGCGGAATCGTACGGTCGCCTCGTGGGGAGCGCCGCTCCGAGTTTGTTGATTACCTTCGCTCCCTTGAACTCCGCTCGCTGGTTGAGGTCATCCCTGAGCGTATCGACCATGGTCATCGGTTCCTCGGTCATCTGGAACCCGAGACCGGCGTTGATGATGCGATCGGTCCGTGGGAAGTACCAGAGGTATCCAGCTGCTCGGGCAGTCGGTTTGAAGACGAGCGCATCATCCCACGGGACGGGTTCTGGGACCTCGACAATCTCACGGTAAGCCGAACAGAACTGCTGGAAGGTCACGTTCGTATCGAAATGTGAGTGCTCGAGATCAGCCGACTCCTGCACGATCGACAGTGATCCCGCCGCATCGATCACCATCTCTGCCTCGTAGGTCACCGGCTCGCCATCAGTCGTGGCACGGAGTCCGCGCACCCGGCCGTTGTCCTGGACAACGTCCTGGACGAGAGTATCATAATGGATCTCCGCGCCAGCATCGAGTGCCCCATCGATGATGACCTTCCCGTACTTCCACCGGTCGACAACAGCCAGTTCACCGGGGACTGGGATCTCGAGGACGGTATCTTCCTGGGGAATCTCGAACCGTCCATGATCCACACCGGGATTGGTGATTGCGGTCTCGAGGCGGTCTCTCGGGATCGAATCGGGGAAGGCATCAGCCCCTTTCAGGGCGTCACCACACGCGATGTGACCTGCCTGTTGCTCGTTCTTTCGCTCGAGGATGGCCACATCCAGCCCCGCACCCGCGAGTCGTGCCGCCGCGAATGAACCGCCAGTGCCAGCACCCGCAACGACGACATCATAGGACCGGGTTGACATACCAATCGCTCGATTGCCGAGGGGGTTAACGTTTTCCGGTCCGGGCGAGCGGTGTTGGGGAAACCTTTTGCTACCGACCCGCCAATCCGCACGGCATGACCGAGCATACCGTCGAGTTTGTCGAACGAGATACCCGGCTCAAGGTCGCCGAGACGGAAACAATCTTGAGCCGATGTCTGGAGGAGGGCATCATCAATGAGTATTCGTGTCGGGTGGGGATGTGTCTTGCTTGCTGTGCTGAAATCGTTGAGGGATCGGTCACCCAACCGGCTGCCCGTGGTCTCACTGAAGATGAGGAGGGATCGTACGCCCTCACCTGTATGGCCAGGCCACTATCGGATCTGAAACTTCGACTTGGAGTGTATCCACAGAGTATCGAACCTGAACCGATCAGGGATCCACTCGCGGGGATGCCAGCTGACGACTAATCGGAGAAGCGATTGAATAGCAGGCCATTTAACCGGCCGTCTCGTATGACTGGCAAGGGCGCCCACCGGGTCACCCGATCGCACATATGGACATGTCTGAACTGAACT
>SKSH01000178.1 GCA_007118075.1 Halobacteriales archaeon | reverse complement strand
CGACGACAGCAGCATGCGCGAGATAATCGAGACCGATGACGCACCGGATGCCATCGGCGCATACAGCCAGGGAGTCATCAGCGACTCACTCATCGTCACCTCTGGACAGATCGCCTTGACCCCGGATGGAGAATTCCTTGGGGATGCACCCATCGAGGAGCAGACCCGCCAGGCACTCGAGAATGTGGATGCCGTCCTTCGTGCTGCTGGTTCGCAACTTGAGGAGGCGATCAAGGTCACCGTTATGCTCGATGATATCGAGGACTTCGAGGCGATGAATGAGGTGTATGGTGGTTTCTTCGACGACGAACCACCGGCTCGAAGCGCCTTTGAGGTGGGATCACTACCACTAGGTGCCGCGGTCGAGATCGAGGCATTTGCCCACCGACCGTGATCGATCGGTACTCGATCTGGGCAGGGATCTTCGCTGGTGTCATCTTTGGATTGTTGTACCTCGCCTATGAGGTGACCCAAGGATGGGAGATTCCGGTCCCATTCGTCATCGGTCTCGGTGTGATCATCGTCATCACTGCGACGGTGACGACCGAGCTCGTCCTTCGGGGGCTCATCGCGGAGGCCTCGAAAGAGGTTTAGTGGCCGCCTCGCCTAGCCCGAAACTGAGCCAGGATGGCCGAACGGTAAGGCGCACGCCTGGAAAGCGTGTTCCCATACGGGATTCTGGGTTCAAATCCCAGTCCTGGCGTCCACGGCTGGGCGAGCCATACTGACGGATCAATACACAGCAGGCGTGCTCTACCCTCAACAGCATTTGGTCGGAGAGTAGATGGGTTCCTTTTTGCCATACTATACCTCTTGGTCTATCAGTGGCAATGTCGGAGATCATGTGGTTCAGTGGAACTTTCACAACCGATCCGCTATACATCGCCTACCTCGCTGCCTTCTCCCTGGCCGGGGTCATCTGCCTTGTGAGTCTTCGAGCACTCCCTCGTGTCGTGGACGCCGACACCCACAGAGGGCTCGGCGCACTCTTGCTCTTGAGTGCTGGTTGGTCATTCGCCCATGTCGGGTATCTCCTTCCGTTCGACCCTGCGGTGCAATCGGCGATCTTTCTGATTGGCCTGGTGCTCGGCATCGCCGCGGTGGGCCCCTGGTTGTACTTTTGTTCAGCCTATACCGGTAGATCGCTCCATCGACACCGGAGGTTACGCTCGGTCTCCGTGGTTGTGTTCTTGCTTGCCGTCGCGGTGAAGGTCACCAACCCGATTCATGAGTACTACTTTGTCACCGAGGTCACCTCAGAGCCGTTCGTCCACCTCGCTATCCATCACGAACCACTGCACTGGATGGTGATGGGATTGGCGTACGCGCTCGCCATCGTCGGTATCGCCTGGTTGTTCGAGTTGTTCTGGGAGGTCAGTTACGACACGAGGGTGTTGTATGTGATCGTCGGTTTGACCGGACTTCCGGTCGTGCTCGACCTCATCGGTGCGGCCACCCCGTACCTCATCGATGTCACCCATTCACCGCTGGGTGTTGCGGTGTTCGCCGTAGGTATCCTCTTCGTCTATACCGAACGGTTCCAGACGATCCAACTCACCCCGGCAATGGATAATCCGACAATCATCCTCGATAGCGATCGCCGACTCCACGAATGGAACCGTCCGGCGGAGGAGTTGTTCCCCGCCCTGGCGATGGCTGAAGACCAACCGATCGGATCGATCCTTCCTGATCTTGCCGGACGTCTCGACGATACTGATGACCGGTTCGTGGTGGACCGGTCGGGGGTGACCAGATACTACCGCATCACGAAGAACCCATTCTCTGCAGACTACAGTCGGCTGGGGATGATGATCATCCTCACCGATGTAACTGAACGTGAGCATTATCGACATCAACTCGAGGCCAAGAATAACCGCCTCGATGAGTTCGCCAGTATGGTCTCACATGATCTTCGAAACCCGTTGACCATCGCGACCGGCCACTTGGAACTGACGCGAGAGACGGGTGATCTCTCTCATCTGGATGAGGTAGAACTGGCACATGGACGGATGCTTGAACTCATTGAGGATTTGTTGACACTGGCTCGTTCTGGTCTAGCTATCGATGAGATGGAGGCGGTCGATCTTGGCGAGCTTGCTCGAGAGTGTTGGGGGATGATCGAAGCAGGTGAAGCACAACTCGTGCTCGATGACACGCTTTCGATGTCGATAGAAGCCGATCGCGAACGACTGAGACAGTTGTTCGAGAACATCTACCGGAACGCGATCGAACATGGCGGGCTTGGTGTCACCATTTCGGTCGGTCCATTGGATGGGGTGACTGGATTCTACATCGAAGATGATGGTGAGGGGATCCCGGCGGACTTCCGTTCGGAGGTGTTTGAGTCAGGATTCTCGACACGGGAGGAGGGGACCGGGTTTGGCTTGTCCATCGTGGCGGATATTGCTCGGGCACATGGATGGTCGATCCAAGCGGTCGAGGCAGAATCAGGTGGAGCTCGGTTCGAGATCACTGGTGTCGAACTCGCAAACAGCTGAGAATCAACTCGGTACTGTATTCCTTTCAGTGCAGTTATTCTTGGGTTGGTGGAGGTCCGACGTAACGACTTTGAGGGGCCTTCTGGCAATACTGATAGGTAATCGTCGTGCATTAATGCCGGCACCACGAGATATCGGGTAATGTCGTCATCCACCGATACCCTTCCTGCCTACGAGCAGCTGATTGAGCGGTCGAAGCGGCTTATCAACCTCCGATATGCCTCGATGTACCTCAGCTGGGATCAGCAGGTGATGATGCCAGCAGGTGGTGCACCAGGCAGAGCGCAGCAGTTGTCTACCATCTCGGCAACAGCGCATGAGTATCTTGTCGATGATGAGGTCGGTCAGTGGCTTGATGAGTTAGCTGGCGCTGATCTCACCGAAGAGCAGGCAGCCTGCGTCAGGGAACTCAGCCGGGATTATGAGCGTGCCGCAAACGTCCCAGCTGAGCTCGTCCAGGCGATCACCCAGACGGCATCTGAGAACCAGCAGATCTGGCAGACTGCAAAGGCCGAGGATGATTTCGAGGCGTTCGCCCCCCGACTGGTGAAACTCCGTGACCTCACGGTGGAACGGGCCGAACATATCGATCCGTCAAAGCCATCGTACGAGGTAATGTACGAGGATACCCATCCGTATATCTCGATCGAGACGATGGAGGATATCTTCGAGACACTCAAGGCCGAACTTCCACCGTTGGTTGATGAGATCAGAGACAATGGCCGCGAACTGGCACAACCGTTCGACGGTGAGTACCCAGAGGAAGAACAGATGGCCCTCTCTGAGTCCGTCCTCGATCTCCTTGGATACGACCGGGACCGAGGCAGGCTCGACACGGCACCACATCCGTTCATGAGTGGCAATCAGTTCGATGCCCGGGTCACCACACGGTTCAAGCTGGACGAACCGATCGATGCCTTGACCGCCACCATCCACGAGTTCGGCCATGCGACCTATCAATTGGGATTGCCCAAGGAACAATACGGGTCGCCGCTTGGGAACCCGGTATACAGCATCCACGAGTCCCAATCGCGCTTTTGGGAGAACCACATCGGACGGACGCGACCGTTCATGTCGCACCTCGTCCCACGCATCGAGGAGCACCTCTCCGGGGTCAATGACCTCGATGAAGAGGGGCTGTTCGAGGCGATGAACCGAATCAATCCTGACAACCTCATTCGGGTCGAGGCAGACGAGCTG
>SKSH01000041.1 GCA_007118075.1 Halobacteriales archaeon | reverse complement strand
GACCCGAACGGCGCTGTGCCTGAAGGATGACTTCCTCGACCGCCTCCCGGGTGAAATGCGGTAGTCGTCCGTCATTCTCGACCTCCTGTGCGACGAAGCGGACATACCTGCGGCGGTTCTCGGGAGTGTCCTCGAGGGTGTCCTCCATGTAGACCTCGTATCCGTACCCCTTGATCCGGCTACGGAGTGCCGGATGGATGTTCTCCATGACGTCGAGGTTCCCCGCGGCGATCATGATGAAGTCACACGGCACCGGTTCGGTCTGCACCATCGCACCAGAGGAACGCTCAGACTGGCCAGTGATGGCGAACTTGCCCTCTTGGATGGCCGTCATCAGCTTCTGCTGGGTGCGGATCTCGAGCGTGTTGAGCTCGTCGATGAACAACACTCCCTTGTGTGCTTTGTGGATGGCTCCAGGCTCGACACGGTCGTGACTCGGCGTCTCCATCCCGCCCGACTGGAACGGGTCGTGGCGGACGTCGCCGAGCAATGCACCGGCGTGTGCACCGGTCGCATCCTCATATGGTGCCGTCCCGTCCTCGTCGTACGAGACGATCAGGTTGGGCACCATCGCCTCGGCGTTGCGCTGGGTGTAGCGGAACACGAAGTAGACGATGACGGCTGCGATGACCCCGAGCAGGAGGTTCTGTCCGGTGAGCAGCACGTATGCGATGATCGCGAGGATGATGATGATGACGAGGAAGGTCTTCAGCTGGTTGCGTTTTCTGACCTCTTCCTTGTGGGCCTCGACGATCTGCTTGCCCTTGCCCGCCGGGACGGTTCGAACCTTCGGTTCGTTCCCGTCGTTCGGGTTGTGATAGACGAGGACATCCTGGAGGTTCTCCTTTGGCAACAGCTGGCTCATGGCCTTCGCCAGCATCGACTTCCCGGTCCCTGGCGAGCCGATCATCATCACATGCCGGTGCTGCTTTGCCGCTTTCTTGACGATATCTCGGGCCTCTTCCTGGCCGATCACCTGATCGACCAGCCGGTCAGGGATCTTGATCTCCTCTGTCGTCTTGATCTGCAATCCACCGAGGAGGTCCTCCTCCTCGATCGACCGGTCGATGCTCGTCTCTGCTTCAACCTCGCTGCCGAGTTCTTCATCGGGCTGCTGCTCACGCTGGTCGACCCATTCGAAGTTCTGATCTGAGCCAGTGATGGGTTCGGGCCCATCATGGCCGCCACGTTCATCACTCATGAGGGGTTGATTGGTCACCTGTGTTAACTCAGCACTGCTGATATACTTTCTCCCGGGGACAACGCACCACCATTTAAGCATCGACCATGCCTTACCTCGATGCATGAAGCGCGCCATCTTCATCGGGCGCTTTCAACCATTCCACCGGGGCCACCTCCGGGTGGTGGAGGCTATCGCCGACCAGGTAGACGAACTGGTCCTCGGTATCGGGAGCGCCGGTGACTCTCACACGGCGAACGATCCGTTCACGGGTGGTGAGCGAATCCTCATGATCACGAAGTCGCTGACCGGACTCGGTGTTCTCACCTACGCAGTCCCGATCGAAGATCTCGAACGCAACTCCGTCTGGGTGAGCCACGTTGAGAGTATGAGCCCACGGTTCGATATCGCCTTCTCGAACAACCCACTCGTCGTCCGATTGTTCGAAGAGGCGAATGTCCCGGTCGAGCAGGTCCCGATGGTCGACCGCCATCGGTATGAGGGGACCGAGGTTCGCCGACGGATGATCGCCGATGATGGCTGGGAAGAGCTCGTCCCTCCTGCGGTCGTCGACGTCATCGAAGAAATCGATGGGATCGAACGTATCCAACAGGTTGCGCGATCTGACGAATCGTCCGTGTGAGACGGTCGATGTCGTCGATAGTCACGCTCAGCAGCGACTTCGGCCCATACTATCCGGCAGCGATGCGTGGAGTCCTCGTCCGCCGAGGGATCGAACACGTCATGGACCTCACCCACGAGCTCCCAGCACAGGACATCATCCAGTCGGCGTTCTGGCTCTCAAAGCTCATCCCCTATCAGCCACGGGCCGTTCATTGCATCGTTGTCGATCCAGGGGTCGGTGGCACCCGATCGGTCATCATCTTCCGAGTGGGGGGACACGCGATCGTCTGTCCAGATAATGGAGTCGGCTGGCCGGTGGCCGAGGCACTGGCCGGTGAAGAGCGACCGGAGGCATTCACCTTCGAACATGTCCCTCCGGAGAGCCACACCTTCCACGGGAGGGATGTCTTCGCCCCGGTCGCTGCGGCGATTGCCACTGTTGGAATCGGCCAGCTCGAACGACTCCCAACGGTCGAATCCACGATGGTTCCCACCACCCTCAGCCTGCCGACACCGGATATTGGAAAGAACCATCTCGAGACGGAGATCATCGCAACCGATGGTTTCGGTACCGCCATCACCGACACCCCTGGTTCTCGCCTGCCCGCAGTCGATTCGGTCGAGGTTGCTGGACAACGGGTACCCGTGATCGATCGGTATGGTGCTGTCGAAGTCGGCGCGCCATTGGTGACCGTCGGAAGTCACGGACACGTCGAACTCGCCGTCAATCAGGGTGATGGTGCGACCCACTTCGATGTGGACGTCGGCGACGTGGTTAGAATCAGCTGGAACGGCTGAACTGGACTACGAAGCGGCGATGACGTCGTCGATGCGGATGATCATCGTGGCTGCTTCGGTGGCACTCTCGATGGCCTCCAGCTTCACTGCAGCAGGGTCGAGGACACCACGCTCGATCGGATCGACGTAGGTGATTTCGCCACCCTCTACGACGATCCCAGCGCGGCCGGTCTCATCGTGAAGGGCTCGGAGTTCCACGAGGGCGTCGATTGGATCCTCGCCGGAGTTCTCAGCGATAGTCCGAGGGATCGAATCGATCGCATCAGCGAATGCATCGACCGCCAGCTGACGTCGGCCGGTGATCCCGGCTGCAGCCTCACGGATGGCACTCGCCATGGCGATCTCGGTTGAACCGGCACCGGGTACGACCGTTCCCGTCCGGCGCGTGGTCTGGACGACATCGAGTGAATCACGGACGACACGCTCGAGTTCGCGTACCACGTTCTCGGTCCCGCCTCTGACGAAGATGGTCACGGACTTGGCATCGGCGCCTCCCTCGAAGAACGTGAACTCATCATCGCCGAAGCGTCGGACCTCGACCGATTCGACGATGCCGAGGTCGTCATCTGAGAGGTCTCCGATGGCACCCACCCATCGGGCACCGCTGGCTCGGATGATGCGGCGTGCCTCATCGTCGCTGACATCTTCGAATGCGAGGATGTCAGCGGCAGTGAGATGCTCCACGACGCGGTCATCGATGTCGTCCGTGGTGACGACGATATCGACCCCTGCCTCCTCGAGAACCTCAGCGTATCCACGAAGTTCGGCGGCCTCAGAATCCATCGCCTTGGTGAGCTCCTCGACCGACTCGACCGCGTACTCAACATCAATCTCGCCGGTGCGTACCTCAAGTGGAATGTCGAGGACGGCGATCTTCGCGTCCTCGGCTGAACGTGGCATCGCGGCATGTGCCGGACCATCATCAAGGATGACACCGCTGATCAGCTCGGTATCGGCTGAACTCGCCCCAACATGGGTTTCGATGGTGACCGCATCCTCATCATCGTCATCGACGCCGAGGACCGCATCAACGACCGTCTGTGCGAGATGTTCGGCGGTGACCCCAGCGGTCCCCTTCCCGGTCATGCTGGAGGTGGCAACCTTGATCAGGAGCTCCTCGTCTACCTCGGCATCGACCACATGCTCTTCGACGGTCTCTTTGGCGATTCGTGCCGCCTCGTGGTATCCCTCGACGATCGTCGTCGCATGGACGTCCTGCTGGAGCAGTTCCTCAGCTTCGGCCAGGAGCTGCCCGGAGAGGATCGCGGCGGTCGTGGTACCGTCACCTACCTCATCCTCCTGGGTCTGTGCGACCTCGACGATCATCTGTGCCGCGGGATGTTCGATGTCCATCTCCTCAAGGATCGTCGCTCCATCGTTCGTGATGACGACATCGCCGGCACCAGAGACGAGCATCTTGTCCATCCCCCGAGGGCCGAGGGTGGTCCGTACTGCCTGTGCGACCGCCTTGCCGGCGGTGATGTTCGAGGACTGTGCGTCACGGCCGGTAGTCCGGTTCGATCCTTCACTCAGGATGAACATCGGTCGGCCACGCATACGCTGCGAAGACTCTGCCATGGTAATCTCACTGGAAAGTCGTAAGCGGTTCTATATAAAGATTGTTGGAGCGACCGACGTGGGGCATGTGCCGGCATACCACGATAGAAGTCCTGTCATGGCCGATTCGTTGATGGTCTCGACGGTCAGGAAACGGTGGTCGTCCAGTAAGAAACGCTCACCAATGTGCTGACCAGTGGAAGCGATACCAATCTGGCATCGGCTGGTCGGATGAGCTTGGCGAGACCGAGCGGCATCACCCGATAAAGGCCATACGGGAGGATCCAGTCGTCAACCGATGCCTCGAGTTCGAGGCCAGCTTCATCGAGCCAGCTGGTTACCTCTCGTGGGGAGACCAACTGTGATCCCATCGGGAGTGCCCAGTTGTAGACGCTCCGGAAGCTGAACCGATTGAACGTATCGAAGATCACCATCTCCGCAGAGACCCGTTTGAGCTCCTTGAGGAACCGGGCCGCATGATCGACGAGGTGGAAAAAGCGCATGGCGATGACAGCGTCGAAGCTGTTATCCGCGAACGGGAGGGTCGAGGCATCACCGCGGAGGAATGCGAGGGTCCCGGCGGTCTGGATAGAACGCCGTTTGCCCTCGGCTTGATCTAACATCGCCTGGGAGATGTCGACCGCGACTACGTCGGCTCCCTGTTCGGCAAGCATCAACGAGAACCGGCCGGTACCCGCCGCGATATCGAGGATCCGTCGGTCCTCGACCGGACCGAGTGCCTCAAGGACTGCCGCCTTCTCTCGCTGATCGATCAAGCGGCCGCCACGAGAGAACCGCTTGGTCTCATACCGTGCGGCAACAGAATCCTCCTGATACCACTCCTCTCCCTTCACGCCTATCCGGGTGTGAGACCAGCCGACCTAAAACGATACTGGTCTCGAAGATGTGCCGACCATAAGTCAGATGTCCCGCCATCACCCACACCGATCTGTGAACGATGACCTCGTGTCGATGCGGGCGGCCATCGACGAGCTCGACCGGGCAGAAGTCGCCGATGCCATCGAGACCATCGGGTTCGAATGTACCGACTGTGGCGCCTGTTGTCGAGGGGACGACGCCGATGAGCACGTCGCGACCGTCTTCCCTGACGAGGCGAGACAACTGATGGAAGAGGACGAGCAGTTCCGGGATGTGGTTCAACCGATGCCCTTCGGCCTCGGTCACGATGGGACCGGGGTGACCATCGAATGGTCGTTACCGACCGACGACTGTGGCGATTGCCGCTTCCTCAAGTTCGAGGATGAGCAGAGCCACTGTACCCGATACGATCGCCGACCATCTATCTGCAGAACCTACCCATTCACCCTTCGAGATAGCCCCGAGGCTGCCCCACAGGGTGAAGCCATCGAGACGGTCGGCCCGGTCGTCGCCCACGAATGTGAAGGTCTGGGTACCCACATCGATCGTGCATCGGCGCTGACCCTCGCTGACGAGCTCATCGAGCGGGCACGTCGATCGATCGAGGAGGGGATGTCCGTTCGTGGACATCTCGCCCAACAGGTACCCGATACCGCTGCCAGCACCGTGGTCATCGATAGTGAGGGGCCCAAGACGGCAGCGGGAACGCCCATCGACGATGAGCGACCGCAACGATAGGCCTATTAATCGCGGGTGAGTCTCGGCCATCGGAGTGAATATCGTGGAAATTTCGGACCAGCTCCTTTGTCTGTTCAGTGCTCGTGTGACCGAAGACGACGACACCTATACGGTGGAGATACCCCGCCACGAGGTCGAACGTGGCGACGTCAAGGTTGGTGATACCTACCGGATAGCAATCATCAACCCACGGCAGGAAACTACCAGTACAGAAGTCGTCACTGACCAACCAGAACCACCTGTGGAGATCGGTGAGACCCGGTATGTCGAGATCGAGGATCTTGGCAAACAGGGTGACGGCATCGCTAGGGTTGAACGCGGTTACGTAATCATCGTCCCAGGGACGGAGATTCGCGACCGCGTTAAGGTGGAGATCACTGAGGTGAAACCCAACTTCGCCGTCGGCGAGACCGTCGAGGAGACCTTCTGAACTCGGTCATCGCTGTTCAGTTGCTGGCATCGATTCGACCGTCATGAACGCGTCGAGATCGAGCTCTACCGGGAGTTCGTCGAGTCTAGCATATGGTCGATTGGCGATGAGGGTAACTGCCCGCCGACGCCCAATCCCTGGAATAGCCTCGAGATCGGTCATCGACGCGGTGTTGACATCGACCGGATATGGGACCCCAGAGACCGACCGGAATCCGTGGTCGGTCACGACCACGTCGACGACCTCACCGATGGGACGTTCACCGGGGATCCCGACCAACAGCGCATAGGTCCCAAGCTGGCGACCGAAGGTCCGGTCATCCTGGTGGTACTCGAAGTGGACATCCGGTAATACCGTCCCCGTCGGAGCGACCCGCTCTAGCATCGGTCGGTCGATCTGCTCGCGGATCTCACGTTTGTACGCGGCGAACTGCTCCCGGTGCGCTTTCGCGACTGTTGCACCGGTCTTCGCCATCTCGGTCCCATGGAACGCCATCACCTGTCGGATATTGATCCGTCGAACCATGAGACCCTCGTCAAGCACCGTCTCCAGGAAGCGTCGGTTGTGCTCGTAGGTCTCCGGCCGCTCACCAGCGAGCCCATGAACCAGGTTGATACCGGGGAGTAGCTTCGGTAGCCGCTGACCAGGAGCTGGGCTCACCGAGGGACCGCGTCTACCAGCATCACCCGGACGCCAGCCGCCAACCTCGTTGACCACCCGGACTGCCTCGAGGCACTCCTCAGCGGTGACGAGAAGGTTGTTCTCCTCGATGACGACCGGGTCGGCAGATTCGAGCCCGAAGGCAGCCGTATCACCGGGGGTATTGTGCTCGGCGATGATCTCGATGGCTGCTCGAGACCGGTCCGGATACTCGATGATCGTCACTGGGTTCATATTGTCGAGATGGAGGGTCTCGAGGCCAGGGGCACGCGATCGAATACCTCGATACAGTGCCTTGATCGCGGCTGGATTCGGTGACTCACCATCGCCACCGAAGGCGAGGATATCTGCCTGACGGCCGAGTCTGAAGTGTCGAACCCCTGCATCGTACAGTGCTCCGACCTCCTCGACGATGGATTCCACCGATCTAAATCGTGGATCGCCATACAGTGGTTCCGTACAGAATGAGCAGCGATAGGCACAGCCACGGGCGGTCTCGAGTTCTGCGATCAGATAGTCTGGATGGTTCGGATGTGCCCTGACGATGAACGCACCAAGTCTCGACCAACGGGCAAGTTCGGTCGGTTCGCGGTATCGATCAGAGACCTCATCGAGGCCTGATGTGACGAGATCGTAGACCGCTGCCTCGACATCACCCATGGCGAGGTGGTCGAAGTCGAGCTGTCGCCGCTGGGTCTCGATCGCCCCTTGATTGCGGTCGCCAACGCCGAAGCGGACCGGTCCACCGAGAAGTGTCCGCCCCTCGGCAACCCATGCAATCCGCCTGACCTCCTCTGGTTCGGCAGGCGTCCCACCGACGTACTTTCCGGGGACCGTCATGCCCCCGACATAGACCACCAGGTCGGCGGATGCTACATCCTGCCATCGCGATCGTTCGTCACGGAGTGCGTCAATGGTGTGGTAGTTGATCCTCGTGGGATCGACGCCTGCGTCGACAAGTGCCCCTGCGACGTATCGTGGATATGTCGAGAGATAGGGTGGCACTCCAAAGTGTGCCGGCTCATCGACATACCCATCGACGAGGGTCACTTCGAGCCCGGCAGGATCATTCATCTACCGCATCGATACGCCGCTACCTGGTAAAGCGTCCCGGTCGCTCACTCCGATGGGTGGAGTGGTTCGGCGTGACGATAGAGCTCCTCGGTCGATCGGTTGAGCATCCACTCGATCAGGTCATCCAATGCCTCGGCGGCGAGGTCATGGAGCTCCTGTCCGATCGCTGCATTCGCCGCAGTCGGTTCGCCAACGGCCCCGGTCGGCGTGAAGTCGATGGTATCGAACCCAACCTCGGCGCCATGGACCTGTTTTCCCCAGCCAGGTGGAGCGCCCGTTTCGGCCGCATCGAGGCGATCCTCATCGACGAGCTCTGGATCGATCGCCAACAGCATGCTCGTCTCCCCGTGACACGCGTGACCACCAGCGGTTTCGAATCGGGCATCGAGCTCGGCCTCGACCGCCTTCCACCAGTTCCAGTTGACGGCGTAGGCGACGCTATCCCCTCGAAGGCGGCGACCGACCCTGGCGAGCGCGTTCACGTTTCCCCCGTGGCCATTCACGAGGATGACCCGCTCGATTCCATGTGCTGCAAGTGACCGGACAACCTCCTCAACATAGTCTTTGAAGGTCTCCTCGCCCACCCATAGCGAGCCGGCGAAATGGCGATGATGTGGGCTGACCCCGACCGGTACCGGCGGGGTATGGACAACCCCCTCATGGCTGGCTCCGAGCGCAGCGAAGTGCGAGGCCACGATGGTGTCGGTTCCAAGGGGTAATGCTGGACCGTGTTGTTCCGTACTCCCAGTTGGGACGATCGCCAGTGTCGGTGGTGATGACTCGACCTCTGTGGTGGTCAACTCGGCCAATGCAGTCATGTCCGGACTGACGCCTGCCAGTCACGAAAAGGATGTGGGCTAGCTAGAAGGCGGTGTCCAGTCGGCCGTCAGCTCGAGATATTGCACGAGTATCCTGGCCGTCGCACCCCAGACCGTGTACTCGTCGAGGTGGAAGTAATGCACTATCACGGTCCCATGGACCGGATGTTCCCGGCGTTCCTGCTCATACACAGACGGGACCAGAAAGGCATCCACCGGGAAGGTTACCACTTCAGCCACCTCAGCCTGTTGGGGGGTGAACGGTCCAGCAGGAATCTGCCCGATGAACGGCTCGACATGGAAACCGGTCACCGTCTGGATCGGCTCCAGTCGTCCATCGATATCGACCTCAGATCGCCCGACACCGATCTCCTCCTCGGTCTCTCTGAGGGCCGTGTCCCTGAGTGTGGCATCTACCGACTCCTTCCGACCACCTGGGAAGCTCATCTGGCCCGGATGGGTGTCGAGATCGGGAGCTCGGCGGGTGAACAGCAACCGTCGTCCATCTCGTTCAGTGATGATCGGGACGATGACTGCCGCAGGTATCAGCTCGTCAGCGTCCGATTCTGTCGTCCCGATATCCTGTGTCATCCGTCTATACTGAATACGCATCGAGGTGAGAAAGACCTTGCTCAGACGGCACCACAGACTCAGGTGGTGACACCCGGTGGGCAACCGACCTCCAGCACCTGTGCCGGATCGAGGTCGACCGTCGACCAGGCAGGCATCCACCTGGGTTCACGTGGTGCTTCGATCGACGATCGGTACTCCTCGACCTGCGCGCGCTCTGCAACTCGGTCATACCTGAGCCCGTTGAAGGTGGCATCTCGCTCATAGCGGTCGATGAGTCGCTCTGCCCACCGGACGTACGCATCGATGATGGTGGCATCAAGGGACAATCCATCGTACGGTTCGAGCACAGCTCTGAGTGCACCGACCACCTCGGGGGCGATCGAGACGAGCCCGTTGGACCCGTCGACCGGACGGTGATCATGCCGGTGATTCCCGAGATCAACCTGCGCAATCGTATCTGGACCAGCCAACCGATAGAACTCGCCAAGGGTTCCGATCTCAAGGCCCATCCCAGCCGGGACCCGCAGTCCTTCGACGAGGCTGCGATCCAACGCAATCTCGCCGGCAAGGGGATAGTCGAACGCCCGTAGATAGTCGATGAATGGATGGTGGTACCGATCGGCCAATGTGAGGATGAGCGGTCGGACAAGGAGTCGTGCCAGACGGCCAAAGAGGCGACGATCCTCGATCCTCGTGTAGAAGGCCTTCGTGGCTAAGAGGTTCCCATCGAGGGGGACGACGAGTCGACGAATCGTGTCGGGTTTGACCGTCGAGGCATCTGCATCCAGACAACACACCACCTCAGCTGCCTCGGCGGCTGGCCCGAGGGCGAGCCAGACATCGCTTCCCTTGCCAACGAGGGGAACCCCTCGATCGGCACAGAGTGAAGTCATCGCCGGTCCGTCACACCAGATGACCGATGCACGGTCGGTGACGGACTCGATCGAGTCGGTGAGAGTCTCGACCGCCGTTCGTTGACCCCTGACCGGAACGGCGATCATCGCTGGCTCAACGGCCGCCACCGCCTCGATTGTGGCCAAGACGGTGTCACTCGAGGTATCCCGGGCAGCGACCGGGATGACCGCCGCAAACGTCCGATCATCGAGGCCTGAGGCGACACCATCGTGTCGATGAATGGTGGTGATCGGCCCCTGCAGGAAACCCATCACCGGACATCACCTCCCACGGTACTTAACCCTTGTAACCAACTATGGCTGAAACGACCCAAAATAGACCTACCCATTGAAGGGCTCGGCGGTCGCACGATGGGTGTATGGACACCGTCCGTGAAGGGATTCGAGCCGGTGATATCGAGCGAGGTCGCTTCGACCGCCTCATCTGTCTTGCCTGTAACATGGAGCTGAGCATGCAAGACGATCCCGAGGTCGTCGGCACGATCATGGCCTGTCCCAGCTGCGAGACGAGGTGGCGAGATCTCTGAGATCGCCGATCATTCGGAATCTCGAAGCGTCGAGATCAACCGTTCAGGGAGTTCTCGGCGATCCATCCCCGTCGTTGGACCGAGCCCGTCAAGCGCCTCAAGGCTGACCTGTGCACCGCCCATTCGGGCATGCCCGCCGGCACTGGCACCAGGAACCGCCTCCATCGATCGTTCTAGTGCTTCACCAATGTGGACCCGATCATCGATCGAACGACCAGAGAGGTAGAGCGTCCCGTTGTACTCGCCGATCGTGACTGCGGTCGACACCCCCTCAAGTCGGACCAACTCCTCAGCGGTAATCGCCACCGAATCAGCCGATTCGACCGGGCCGAGATCCGAGACACAGAACGGTCCCATCAGCTCACGGTTCTGGATGGCCGCAGCTTTGGCATCGAGAACTGACGGTTCGACCGGTGGATTGGCTATGCGTTCAAGGGCGGTATCGTCGACGAGTTCATGGAGTGCATGAAGCGCTCTGATATCGTACGGCGTCACCCCACGGGTCAGATTATTGGTGTCTGTCTGGATGCCATATGCGAGCGCTGTCGCCAACTCCTGGGTGAGCACCAGAGACCCGGTTTCACCCTCTGGAACCGCGCCGAGCGCATCGAGGTATTCCCAGAGAATCGTCGAACATGCCCCATAGTGTGATCTGACATCGATGTGGCTAGCGGCCATCGGTGGGTCATCGTGGTGATCGATGATCGCGATCGGGTTGATCTCGATTGATGCGGTGAACCCTCTTGGCGTCGCATGATCGATGAGCACCACCGGTCGATCCCTGATCCCATCGGCATCCTCGAGGCGAACGAGGTCAAGGCCGAGGACGGTTCGAAACGCCCGATTCTCGTCGTGGCGGAGTTTCCCCGGGTAGACGATACGTGCATCGAGACCAGCAGCTTTGGCGATCGTTGCCGCCGCATACCCACTTGCCATCGCATCAGGATCGGGGTTCGGGTGGAGCAAGACGTCGACGTTGTCGTGGGGGCTTAGCACATCGACAAAGTCGTCTGCTGGCGTGCGGCGGTACCGAAGCACGATCCAGGCACCGACTGCCATGACGGCCATGAGGACAACCAGGGCGACCGCGAGTACCTCTGTGGTCAAGTCCATACCTCCAATCAAACCGATTGAAGGATCCACGAGCAGTGCACCACCTCGCATAGTCGTCCATCCGGTCCGGCGATTAAGTACCTTACTCACCCGGTGACAGACGGTTGAAAAAGCGATCGGCCATCGAATTCGGCCGGCTCGACCGTCAATCCGAGGAGATCGAGGATCGTTGGTGCAAGATCGTAGATCGTCGCCTGATCCAGATTGGCATCGGTTTGGTCTGTCCCGATGAACGCATCGGTCTCCTGGTGCATCCCGGTCCGAGGAGAGCGATGGAATGCCGCATCTTCGGCGGTAATGCGGGCATGGAGATCGAAACCATCGTGAGGGATGATGACGAGATCAGGGGCGAGATCGACGTGTTTTCCCCGGAATCGTTCCTCACGAGTGATGACCTCTCGAGCGACCGGCTGGCCGTCTGGCCCGGTCCATGTCATCAGTGAGTCTCGAAGTCTATCGCGGACGATCTCGTACTCCTCCTGTGAGACGCTCCCTCGGGGCTCGCGCTCTTTGAGGTTGAGGTAGATCCGACCAGGGTCCAATGAGAAGGCACGCGTCTCATCGGTGATGTGTGAGAGTCGCTCTGGTTCCGCCGTCTGATAGGAGAGCCAGCCATTGGCCTCGAGCCAAGCGTTTACCTGTACCTCGAACTCGAGAGGAACAAAACCGTGCTCACTGACGACCAGGAGCGTTGCCTCGTCTGGAAGGTGTGACCTGATCGCACCGAGATAGGTATCGAGCTGCTCATAGAAAGCGAGGAAATCGTCTCGGTGAGGACCATCCTCGAGGTAGTCGCCGTAGAGGAAATGGTTGACTCGATCGGGGGTGGTGAAGACGCCGACGAACAGATCCCAATCATCACGTTCTAAAAAATGTGCGATCGCCTCATAGCGAGCGTCGATAGTCTCATACGCATCTTCAAGGAAGGCTCCAGAATCCCGTTGACCGAGGGTGGCGTCGACATCGAGGCGGTAATCGAGTGGTCTAAGCTCGTCTGCAACCGACCGAGGATAGACCGCCCGATCGAGGTCAGGTGCCTGATAATCGGCGACCATCCTCGTCAGGTTCCGCTGTGGTGGATAGGTTACCGGCGCGTTGATCACCGAAGCCCTTCGCCCGGCCTCGGCCACCCGATCCCACACAGGAATTGCCTGTACGTCATCAGCGGCGGTGATGTAGGTCTCGTACGTGTGTATATGCCGATCGAGCAGCCCGTAGACACCAGTCTCGCCTGGGTTCCGTCCGGTGAAAAGAGAGGGCCATGTCACACTCGAGGCGGTGGGGACAATGCTGGTGAGCGGTCCACCGTCACCGGTCTCCATGAGCGCGTCGAACTGTTCGAACCGATCGGGATGAGCATCAATCAGGCTGAATGGTAACCCATCGACACCGATCACCACCACCCGCCGTTGTTCGCTGTTTCGAAATCGCTCCATCATCCCCATGCTG